>JBKPBJ010000040.1:0-6942 GCA_046726875.1 Verrucomicrobiota bacterium | reverse complement strand
ACCCGAAGCACACGAATGGTTATCGGGCTGCCGTTGTGGCGAATGTGCCGTTTATCAATGTCGAACTCGATCGTGGACGCTGTCGTAAGCGTGCCGCCGCCGTTTTCCTGGTACTCGATTTTGTAATGATTGCCTTTCGACTCGAGCACACGGTAGCGCATGAATCCGCCGGTATCAGGCAACGAATAAACTAGCCAGTCGCCGTCTTGCTTCAGCCCATCTTCATTGAATTGATTCCCATTCTTCTCTACCGCATTCAGATTGAGTTCCGTAACGACCGGACTCTCAGAATCCGAGATCCAGCAATCGATCATGTTGAAAACTTTCGGGTGAATCTTCAGCGCAGGCAGAGACGTTCCGCCAGAAGACGTTTCCGTCACAGGCGCATTAGTCGCGGGGGTCGGCAGGGACGTGGGAGCCTTGTCGCCCCCGATCGGGTGAAGTGACTGAATGATCTTCGTGAACTCTGCGACCGTAATTCCTGTTGCAGAAAATCCATGAAACCGGCCGAGCACCGGATGCGAGTCCGGGCCTTTGCCTTTTTCATCGTTCATGTTTGGGTCGCTTACCCAGTTCGCAATGATCTCGCCTTTGCGGCCATCTTTGCCCTTTGGGCGGTAAATCAGATACATCGGCCCGAAAGGCGACTTGATTTCAGTTTCTTCCGCGTTCTTCTCGTCGGCCATGATGTTTCGGTCGCCGATGCCTTCCCGTGCCGACTCGATGGTGAATGTGGCGTTCCAGCCATTTCCATATTGGATTGAGTAAAGTGGCAACGGGTGGTTCTGATCTTCATTCTCCTGGATCTCGTCGTACGTGATCTCGACGTTTTTCAACCGCAGCCCCTGTGGTAGATACGACGGAACGTAGCAAGTGATCTCCAATTGCTTGAGATCACCTAAAGTGGCGGCCGAACACAGCACCATCGGCCACAAGAACAGCAGTGTGCTCGGAACAGACCACGACAGCACTCGTTGAATGCCGTGGCGGGTTATCACGGCGCGATTGTGACCGAGTCGATAAGATTTGTCGAGAATTGAACGCGCCGCCAGAAATGCGCCTGTAGCCACCGGTTCGCCGCAGGACGAATCCGTCCGGTGCGCAGACCTGCGGCCGGTTCAGCGATGTGCGCCTGCGGGAGACGTCCTTAGGACCGTGGCTACAACTCACCCAGAAAACTCTACAGACTCTGCTCTTCATTGCGGTAATATCGCCAGCCAGATGAACGAGCGCGCACAGGAAATCGCGTCCGGTTTGCCGCCGGATTTGGATGCGCTCCCGCGGCTCAACGGATTCCGCTTGCGTGGCATTGCGATGACGCGACTGGAAACCTTCATCGATGCAGCATTTGCATTCGCAATCACCATGCTCGTGATCGCTACACAGCAAATCCCCGACGATATCGAATCGCTCCTGGCCGCTTTTAAAAATGTGCCTGCGTTTGTGGCGAGCATCATTGTGCTGGGAATCTTTTGGCGCGGTCATTGGTTGTGGAGCCGGCGTTACGGCCTGGAGGATGGCGTATCGATCTTCATTAGCTGGGCGATGATTGTCACGATGTTGATCTACATCTACCCGCTGAAAGCAGTTTTCAGTTCCATGTGGTTTTTGCTCAGCAGCGGTCGCGTCGGCCACGCCCTCGGGGCACATTCCGAATCGCAAATCCGCGCTCTGTTCGCCATCTTCGCATTGGGGTTCACCGCTATCGCACTGGAGATGGTGTTTTTGAATTTGCGCGCGTGGCAATTGCGGGAGCCGTTGCGGTTGAACGCACGAGAACGAGCAATGACGTTTCATGAGGTAACCGGATGGAGTATTCCAGTTGGGGTCGGACTTGTTTCGCTCATCCTGGCGCTGTTGCTGCCGAGGGACCAAATCGAGTGGAGTGGCTGGATTTATTTCTCAATGGCCGTCTTGGTGCCGGTGCATAGAGCCTACTTCAGGCCGAAGCCGAAATAGAAAGCAGCATTCCGTGAGCTACGTCTTCCTCCTCGCACTTGGAATCGGAATTGTGGCCGGCTTGCGTTCGTTGACCGCGCCCGCGGTCGTGGCATGGGGCGCGCACCTCAGCTGGTTGAATCTGCACGGCTCCCCGCTTGCGTTCATGGGATCAACGGCAGCGGTCGCGATATTTTCCGTGCTCGCGATTGGCGAGTTAATCGCAGACAAACTGCCGATGATGTCGAAACGTACTGCGCCTGCACCGTTGATGGCGCGCATCATCACGGGCGCGCTCTGTGGCGCATGTCTCTGCGCTGCGGTGGGGAAATCACTAATTGCCGGCGCGCTCTTTGGTGGAATAGGCGGCATTGTTGGCGCTTTTCTCGGCTACGGCATCAGGAGACGTCTGGAGTTGCACATTAAGGACCTCGTGGTCGCCGTTTGCGAAGATGTAGTTGCGGTCGGCCTGGCGTTATTTCTTGTTTCGCGGTAACGCCAAAAATTTTGCTGCGCGCTTCGAAGCGGATTGATTCGGCTTCGTCGACCTGTCTTTAATCAGTCGCGATGCCAAAGCCTCCGGAGGCAACCACCTCAACAGCGGTACGACAAATCCGGCCGCCGCCGCTCTCCCAGCATCTTCGCGAGTTCGCGTCGCGGCCCAGTGCGTGGGTGGTGGTCGCGCAACCAAAACTGCCGCTGACGTGGTTGTGGGCGAAAGCGATGCGAGGACGCATCGCACTCCAAAAGCACCGCGTACGCGTGCTCACGTCGCTTTCATGTAATGGTCTGCGCAGCGCGCCTCGGCACCATTGCGCTCGCCAGCATCGTTTGCACAACTTCGCCGCGCTGATTGGTCGTCACGTTGCGCAAGCGAATGATCCCATGGCCAGGCCGGGATCGTGAGAGGCGCAATTCAAGAATCTCCGTTTCGACCGTGAGCGCGTCGCCGGGGCGAACCGCATTGGGCCAGCGCAACTCATCCACACCGAGGCCGATTGCCCCCTCGGCGAAGTTCAGTGTTTGCACAAACAACCGCATCGTCATCGCAGCGGTGTGCCAGCCACTGGCAACAAGTCCTTTAAAAATCGTCCTCTCCGCACTCCTGCGGCTGAGATGGAACATTTGCGGATCAAACTTGTGAGCGAATTCGATGAGCTTTTTCTCTGTCACGCTCAACGGCTCAGATTTGAAGCGATCACCCACTTTCAAATCCTCGAAGTAGCGCTCCTTCATTGTGACGAGAACGAGAACACATTGATGCGCCATCGTGTATGACTGAGCAATAATTAAATGCTCGCCCGCGCAGCGGCGTGCGGATCGGGTGTTGTTGCGCACACTTGAACGCAACGCGAGAAGGCTCAAAATTTATTTCATGGCCGAGGTTGCTCTGCGCAGTCCTTCACAGAAAGTCGGAGGCCTTTTTTATTTCGGCCGGATGCTCGACAAAATCCGGCTGCACGCCAAGGGCGAATTGCCTTCAGATTATCATGCGAATCTTGGGAAAGGTTTCGACGAGAAATGCGTGAAGTTTCTCCGCGTTGACTACGATGAGCTGCTCGAGCGGGTGAAACAGGGCGGCACCGATGATGAAATCCTGAAATGGTGCTTCGCAGTCGGCCGCAAACCAACTGAAGACGACATGTACGTCTGGAACGAATTCATGCGGAAGCGCGGATGGAACGACGAAGTTTCTGAAATTGTGAAACGCCGAAAAGCCGACGCAGGAATGTCCGACAGGTCGGATATCGAGACTTCATTCCAATTCATCGACGCCGACGAAGGGCGGCTCCCTTAACGGGAAAGCTCCAAATTCCAGTACCCAAATTCCAAACAAATTTCGAACTTCCAACAATTACACTCCAGCGATGTCATGTTGAGCGAAGCGCTGCAACGCGGATTATAAACGTTGCAAGCCAAGGAAATGATCTGAGATCCTTCGCTTTGCTCAGGATGACAATCGGGTGATTGGGATTTCCGATCGGCTATTCCTCCAGGGTATCGATTCGTTGGGCGAGATTAAAATCTAGCTCGGTCAAGCCGCCTTTGCTGTGCGTTGAAAGAGCCAGACGGACTTTGTTGTAACGGATGTCTATGTCGGGGTGATGTTCTTCTTCTTCAGCTACCTCCGCGACCCTGTCCACAAAATCGATCGCATCGACAAAATCATCGAATTCGAAAGTGCGCTCGATCTGGTTCTTCTCCAATTCCCATTCCGGGATCTTTTTCATGCGATCCTTCAGCTCGCTTTGTTTGATCAAGTCAGCCATAACGGGAGAACGAGTATCACCCGAAAATCGTTTTGCAATGCGAAATCGAATGCCTACAAATCGAGGATTCGCCGCAGATTTTTTACCGCGTCGAAGACCTCTACCGCGCACTGCCCCGCTTGCTTCGAGAGCCGTGACCAATCACGCAGCACCTCGCGAACACCGGCTTCCGCCTCGCTACCGGACCGGACGAAACAGAATCCGTTTTCGGCGGGAAGATAACGGTGTGCGCCGGTGTCTTCGGTAATCACGGGACGACCCAGCGCAAGAAAAGCCGCAGCGCGATCGCTAATCCAGCCAGTGCGCCAGGCAACGTCAACGCCTTTGATTGCCGTAAATTCAGCGAGTGCACTGGCCAGGTAGCGTCGGTAACCGCGAGCCGTGCGCGCGACCCGATGGGGATCAACGATCTGCCAGCCCAACCGGCGCAATCGCTCGCGTTCTGGATCATCGGTCGCGATGTTCATCGCCAGTTCAAACCGCGCCTCCGGAACACGCCCTGGGAGATCGATGTAAGGTTCGAACGCAAATTTTTTGGAGAGATCGGGAAATTCCCCCGCGACCTCCACCGCTCCACCCCAATACCATTGACCGACGGTTGTAAATTTCGGCGACCGCGGACGTGGTTGTGGCCGGAAAAATTCGGTGTCGACCAACGGATAAAATGTTTTCCAGCGAAGCTGCCCTGTAGCTGCCTCCCTATGGGAAGCGAGATTCTCCCCTGTAGCCGCTTCCCTATGGGAAGCGAGATTCTCCCCTGTAGCCGCTTCCCTATGGGAAGCGAGACTCTGGCGAGTTAGAGATGTTGCGCCCCGCGCTTCGCTCAGCGAAGCGGCTACAGTTGCGTTCTTCGGCAACCGACAATCGTCTGCGTGCACGTTGAGCCCGATCGTCCAAAACTCGTGGTGGTAGGACTGGCCTATCTCCATCTTAGTCATCCAATAGAAGATCTCGCTTGGATCGAGATCGCAAAAAACGCGCCGCTCAAATTTCAGCAGCAGCGGCGGATGAATGGAATATGCGAGGTTGAGCAGAACGTTCGGTCCGCTCAGGCGCTCGCGCAGCTCACGTTTGGAAATTCCCAAACAATTGATCCTATCCAAGTCATGCGCTTGGGCCGCCGGCTTTTGGTAAAGTAAACAATATCGCCCGGCTAATCCATGCGCCTGCAATTGCCTCTGAAAATTCCTAATGTTTGACTGATCGGCCAGGACATTGTCCGTGCTCGGCAGGAGCTCCAGCCAGATCGCATCGAGTTTTAGTCGCCGCAGTCCGAGCATCCATTGCAGCGGAACGGAAAAATTTCCGCCGCCTTCACGATACTTCGCCGCAAATCCGCAGCCGAGGAAAATTGTCATTTGAGTTGCGATTCTTATCTCTCAAACAGTGCACGGCGGCCGCAGCGAGCCAGATTCTTTAACTAATCACGCGTGTTGACTTGCTCAACTCACTCTGCGGAATACCGGTTAGTAAGGCGTGATTAGAGGAATTACTTGGCGGCCGTGCTTGCGATAAATTTCAAAGTCACTGTCTGTCGTAAAGACGGCAACGTCATCGAAAACCTCAGCCATTCTCACCAGGCATGCATCGGCAAAGCTCATCGGCACGTTCGCGTAGCGGCGCAGCAGACGCAGCGTCGCGGCTAATTCGGCCCGCAGCGAATACTCGACAGAAACGATTTTGCGCTCCAGTAGCGCGCAAAGGGCGTCTGTCGCCTGACGAGCGCGCTGCAGGAGGAAAAAACTTTCTGACAGTACTGCTTCGCAGGTCAGACACGGATCCACAAACGACTCGAAATGGGCGCGTGCCCAGGCATGATGCTGGTCCCGCTGGTGCAACGCTGCGACGATGCAACCGCTATCGATGAGTACGGTTCGCGCCATAGCCTCTCAGGTAGTTCGTGTTCGAGGAGAGATCGGCGGGCAGCCGCTCGGAATCTATAAGCAGATCCCGCATGCGACTCCAAAGCGACCCGCGTTGTCCTTTCGCACTGGGCCGGGCTTCTCGCGTGAGACGTTCCCGAACTATTTCTGACTTCGAGATGTTGCGCGCTTTGGCCTGATTCGCAATCTCGAGGAAAAGCCGATCGGGCAATTTCACAGTCAATATTTTCATTTCGAGAGCGTAATACCATTATGGCAATAGCGCAATACCTTGCCGGAAGCGCTGTGTCGTCGCCGTCACCGTTCGCTGTGGGAGCGGAAGCCTGCGGGCGATTCGATCTTTGGCCGTGCTGACGATCCCCTCACCTTCGTCCTCTCCCCTCGTGCGAGGGGAGAGGCGAAACTAATCACTGTTAATATTAGAAGATGCGACGGAACTGGGCGGGCACTCTGCCAGGAAATACCTGTGGCTGCCGGGGCTGACCGGTGCAAAATCCGCCGTTCGGGATCGGGATGATCGAGCCGAGGAACTGCGGCTGCTGCCGCACGTTCAGTGCCTGCTCCAACGCGTAGCCGAAACCGATCAACTGCGGTTCATACAGGAAAGTGCTGTACATGAGCATTCCCGCTGGCCGGCCGCTATCGCGAATGCCTACCGGAATTGAAAGATTCGGATAACCGGCCACTGCTGGCCCGGTCGAGTTAGTCAGGTGCGGGGCGACGATCGCATCGACACCCGAGTTGATTACACTATCAATGCCAGAGCGCGCAGCAGTGCGGGCATGCGTTCGCGCGGCGATGTAGGCGGGATCGTTCGGATAACCTGGGAACTGCTCCGACAATAAGAATAC
>JBKPBJ010000039.1:0-13079 GCA_046726875.1 Verrucomicrobiota bacterium | reverse complement strand
AACACCCAGCTAAAGCAGGGTGTTAATGAGACCTACGCCGTCGCGTGAAAGAAGAACAACAAACTACCGATCGCTACACCCTCGCCGATCTCGAAAAATGGTCTGAGGTCACGGGCGAGGTCGATCCGCCAATTCGTCTTGGACTGTTCGGCGATCCTGTAGCGCACTCGCTTTCGCCGCAAATGCAAAACGCGGCGCTGCGCGCATGCGAAATCAACATGCAATACGCGCGGTTTCACATCCGGGCGAATGAATTGCGGTCAGCACTGCGTTTTTTGCGTGAGCTAGATTTTGTCGGGATCAATCTCACCGTACCGCACAAGATCGCGGGACTGGCGCAAATTGACGTGATGGATGAATGGGCGAGCCGTTGCGGCGCAGTGAACACGGTTCGCCTGCATGACAAGAAATTGATCGGTTCAAATACCGACACCGAAGGATTTTCCCGCGCGGTTCGCAGCGAATTCTCAATCGATCTCCGCGATCTGCGAGTGATGATCCTCGGCGCCGGCGGTGGCACGGGTCATGCGATAGCGTGGCAATGCGCGTTGGAAAATTGTGAGCGCCTAGCCCTGGTGAATCGCACGCGGGCAAAGACAAACGCGATTGTAGAGCGGTTGCAGCCTTTCTTCGACGAACCGCGCGTGCTCGGTCCTGTTGCGCGGCTCGAAACCGTGCGATGGGAAGAGACCGCGATGCGCGCGCAACTCGCAGACATCGACCTGATCGTCAACGCCACACCGCTAGGCATGAATCCTAGCGATCCGGCGCCGATTCCCGCGCGATTGCTCGCGCCGCACCACATCGTGTTCGACTGCGTCTATGGACCGTCGAGAACGGCTCTGCTTCGCGCGGCGGATGAAGCCGGCGCGCGTGGCGCGAACGGTTTATCAATGTTGCTGTACCAAGGCGCGCTTTCATTCTCGATCTGGTTCAATCGCGACGCACCAATTGAAGCAATGCGCTCAGCGATCGCGCCGTAATTCGTTAGTTGCTGGTCCCATTCGTAACAAAGGCGCCGTTGCCTTCGTCGAGATAGGACGTCGAACCGACGCGCGAGATTTGAAGCGATTGTCGCCACGTTCCCGATGGGAAATGTTTTGTAGCTTCGATTGTTTTGATTTCGGGTTCTCGCGAGGGCATCGTACCGGTCATGGTTTCGGACAAAATTCTGCCGTCCATCTTCTCTGGCGGTTTGATGCCAAGAATCTGTAGAATTGTTGGGGCAAGATCGACATTGCCGCTCGGCAGATTATTCGTTTCGCCGCGCTTAAAATCTGGCCCGGCAGCGACCAATGTGTTGTGCATATCAAAACGGCTGAGCGTAGCGTGGGTCCCCTTCCCTGCCGCGCGTTGCCAATCGGCGTCGATCATCCCCGGCACGCCGAATTGGTTTTTCGAATCGTCCCAGCGAAACGCCATCACGACGTCGGCTGCGTGAGCATTTTGGATTTCCGCTTGCTCCAATTGAAACGTTCCTTCCATTGGCTCTTTTGTAAAAATCACTCCAGCGAAATCCGACTGTTGCAAAAACTCAACCAAACGATGCGTCACCGTCGCCTCGTGTCCGATCACATAGAAAAGAACGCTCCCGCCGTTGCCGGCCAGCATGACGTCTATCGGCTTGGGTTCACCTTTGAATTCTGTCGTAGCGGCGAAGCCCGCCTCATTCAAAATCTTTCGCAGATCAATTGAGCGCCTGATCGTAGAGAAACCATGATCAGAAACGACAAAGACATCTGTTGTCGCGCGCGCCTTGTGGTCGTCTAACGCCGAAAGCACGGCTGCAAGATTTTCATCTGCGGACTTGATCGCCGCGAGGGCCGCCGGCGCTCCCGGCGCGGTTTCATGTTCCGTAAGGTCTGGTTCCCCCAGCCACAACACTGAAAATAGCGGCACGCCCTCTTTCCAGAGAACGTCTATCAGCGCTTTGGTCGTCCAGGAGTCCTTGTCCAAATGAGCGGACGGAAATGGACCGAGCACTTCGGTCAATCCGGCAAGCGCGGCGGTTGGCAAGCATTGTCCTGCGGAGAGCGTGACTCTGTTTGGCACTGCACCAGCGCCTCGGCCCACTCCAACTTGTCGATCCAACAGAAGGCCGACAGTCTTTGCAGCCGCAATCACGCTGCGAGCGCCTGCGCGTTCGACGAGATCGGCGATTGTTAGAGCTGAAATGTATTTTCCGCTCGAGAGTTCATCGCCCTTTTTCACAACATTTGGCAATTCGACATCTACCGCGTGGTGAAGATCGATGTCCGGTCGAAAGACATGGTTGGCAATGATCCCGCTTTTGCCGGGATAAACACCGGTCACCATAACCGTGCCGTTTACCATCGTGGCACTGGGATATACTGCGTGATGGTTACGAAAAATAACGCCCTCGCGCGCAAGCTTCCAAAGCACCGGAGTATTTTGCTCGCTCACAAAATCCGGACGCATCCCGTCCCACACCACGATGACGACGTGGCGCTCGGGTTTCGCGGGTACCACCGCTGAAGCAGACGCGCAGACGATGCAAAACAGGAGTAAACCAAATCGCGGCATGCGCGAATGATAGAACAACGAGCGGCGGTCTCCAGTCCGCCGTGCTACACGCCTGGGATGTTGTGTCGTTGTAGGGCGTCTGTGTCAGACGCCGAATCTCGGCATCAGTTCGCGATCTGTAGCCGCTTCGCTGTGCGAAGCGCCGTAATCGCGTTTGCACACCACGTCGCTCATAGAGCGAGGGCTACAGCTTCTTCGGTTTCAGCAAGGGAAACAAGATCACGTCGCGGATGGATTCGGCGCCGGTGAGTAACATCGTGAGCCTGTCAATTCCGATCCCAACGCCGCCGGCTGGCGGCATGCCGTGTTCGAGCGCCAGCAAAAATTCCTCGTCGATATTTTGCTTCTCTTCGCCGGCCTGTTCGAGCAGACGCTGACGTTGGACAAGCGGGTCATTCAGCTCGCTGTAACCTGGCGCGATCTCTGTGCCATTAATGACGAGTTCAAAAACATCAACGACCGAGCTGTCCTCTATGTTTTGTTTTGCCAGCGGCACAAGCTCCTTCGGGCAATGCGTCACGAACAGCGGATCGATCGTTTTCTCCTCGACGAGTTTCTCGAATACATGCTGTGTCACCTCGAAGTCAGCGAGTTGCGGCAAAATTTCGAGCTTGAACTCGTCCATCGCGCGTTCACGCCGCTGCCCGGGCGAGAGCTCAAACCAACTCTTGCCTGCGACTTCGCGCACCACATCACGGTAGCGCACGCGGCGCCACGGTCGTTTCAAGTCGATCGTGCGGGTGACGTTTCCGTTCGTATCTTGATGCTGAATAGTCAGTGAGCCGCAGATTTTCTCGGCGAGATGACAAATCAGTTCTTCGACCAGATTCGCCACTTTTTCGAAATCGGCATAAGCCCAATAAGCTTCAAGCATCGTGAATTCGGGATTGTGTTTTCGAGAGATGCCTTCGTTGCGAAAGTTGCGATTGATTTCGAAAACCTTGTTGAACCCGCCCACCAGCAAGCGTTTCAAATAAAGCTCCAGCGCAATGCGCAGATACAGATCGATGCCAAGTGCGTTGT
The DNA here is from genome assembly GCA_046726875.1 of Verrucomicrobiota bacterium. Taxonomy (GTDB): domain Bacteria; phylum Verrucomicrobiota; class Verrucomicrobiia; order Chthoniobacterales; family UBA10450; genus Udaeobacter. Next base: position 9,512 of record JBKPBJ010000039.1, on the reverse strand, counting down.
GATGTGTTTTGAACGGTTCGGCCGCCGCACCTCCAGCCGTTGTTTGTAAAATTGGCGTCTCCACTTCAACGAAGCCTCGTTCCTCGAAGAACCGCCGGGTTTCGCGAACGATGGCGATTCGTTTTTCAAACACCGCGCGTGAACGTTCGTTGGTGAGAAGATCAAGGTAACGGTGGCGATAACGCGCTTCGATATCCTGCAGTCCGCGCCATTTTTCCGGGAGAGGCCGCAACGTCTTGGCGAGCAACTGGAACGTGCGGACTTTCAGCGTTGGTTCACCGCTTTTGGTGACGAAACATGTTCCTTCCACGCCAATGAAATCGCCGATGTCGAGCAGGCGGAAAAGCTCGGTCAATTCCGGGCCCACCTCTTTTGCGTGGATGTAAATTTGAATGCGCCCCGTGGCGTCACGGACGTCAAGGAAATGGCTTTTGCCCATGTCGCGATGCGCGGTGATACGGCCGGCGACACGACGCGTTTCACCTTCTTTGAATTGCTCGCGCACCTCCGCGATCGATCCGCTAACATCAAAACCGGTGCCGAACGGTTCGATGCCTCTCGCACGCAGCGCCTCAAGCTTTTTTCGTCTGAGCGCGATCAGCTCGTTTTCGTCTTCCATATTCGGACAGCGAATGTAAGGCGCGGCGGGTGCTTCGCCACGTTAAATCGTGAATGGGATGTTTGAAGTGCTAGCTTAACCCTCAAAACCAACATATTACGTTTGCCAACGAAACACCTACAATGAGATAGTTTGGACTGGCGCGTCCACACGAGCTGCCGTCGCGCCGCCATCATTCAAATGACTGCTAACTTGCCGCAAACGAGTTCGAAATTGGAAGGACCGCTGGTGAAGCAGTTCTCGGTCTTTCTGCCGAACAAAGTGGGGGCGATGCTGGAAATTGTGAAGCTGCTCAGCGCACACCACACGCACGTCGTCGCGCTCAGCGTATCGGAATCTACCGACTCAGCCATTGCGCGGATCATCGCGAGCGATCCGCAAGGCGTGGAGAAATTATTTCGGGAAAACAGTGTTGGTTTCGGCGTCAGCCAGGTGGTGGTGGTGGAGATGCGAGAAGTGGCGACGCAATTGGTCAAACTGCTCGCGGCATTGGTCATGGCGGAGGTCAATGTCCATTTCGCCTACCCCCTACTGATTCGTCCCCGTGGCTTTTCTGCGATCGCTCTGCACGTGGATGACACAGATTGCGCGTCCTCCGTACTAACTGGCGAAGGATTTAAAATGCTGAGCCAGGACGATATCTCACGATAACTGTGGGTTGGCGTTCTAACTTTTTGATCTTTCCGCGGTCAAATATCCGCAGATTGTTGACAGGCCGGCAACAGCGCGCTTAACAAGACTGGGTTATTCCTCCCCATGCGGACTCTTCTCTCACGGGCTATTCAAATTGATCCAAGCTTCCACATCGGACTGGGTGTGATCGTAATTCTCGCCATGGCCGAGTTCTTCTTTGCGACATCATATTACGTCGGCCGGGCGCGAGCCAACCGCGTCTCGGCGCAGGCAGTTACGGCGACGGCCGCGCCTGCGCCAGTGGCTTCGTCGGCTTCGGCACCAGCGGCCGCGCAGCCAAGTGTCCCGCCACCCGCAGCGGTGACTTCACCTCCTCCCTCCATGGTTGATCAGCTGCTGCGCGAAGGCAAAGAATTGCGAGAACGGGGCGACACGACAAATGCGCTCGCACGTTTTCAGGAAGCGTTGGACAACGAACCGGACAACACCGGCGTGCTCGAGGAGATGGCGCAGACTTACGAATCGATGCAGTTGTTCGATCGCGCGAACGATGTTTGGCTTAGAATCAAGCAAATTAGTCCATCCGATAGCGCGACATATGCTTTAGCCGATCGTCGTTTGAAGGTCGGAGTTCCCGCTCCGCCGGTCGTGGAACCAGGCGGTGCCCCTGCGGAAACGGGCGTTCCTGCGCGCAAAGATGTTGGCGGCAACGCGGACGGTCCCATCATGGGGATCTCTGAGGTCAAAACCAAGGAAACGTCTGATCCAGAAGCCGAAACCAATCTGGCGTTGGAGATCGGAATAAAAAAACAACCGGGTGCGGTTATCGACCATAACAAAGTGAAAATCCTGGTGTTTCTTTACGACATCGTGAACGACAAAGACATCAAGCTGACTGATGCTGACGTGAGCAACGAATGGCTCACGTCGAAACACGACTGGTCGGATGCGAATCCGGAAGTACTTCTGGTGCGCTACGTCCGCGCAAAAACCGGCGGCGTGTTATCCGAATCATCGCTTTCAGAGGCGGCGGCAAAAGTTCGGCCCGGGCAAAAGAGCCGCGGCTCAAAAGGCTCGGCGGACATCGGACAACGCAAATATCTCGGGTACATCGTTCGCGTTTATTACGGCGACGACCTCCAGGCTGTTCAGGCGGAACCATCGCGGCTTTTGCAGCAGTTTCCTCCTTCAAAAAGCCCCTCGGCACGATGAATCGGCTTCCCATCATCCCGGCAAATGACAAAGCTCGAATGCTGAATATCGAACTTATGATGGAGCACGAATGACGAAGACCCGAACCAAGATCGATATGCCATTTCGGATTTCGTCATTGAGCAGCGTGAGCAGACGCATTCTTGCTGCTATCTGTGTTTTTGTTTTTGCCACCGCGGCAGAAGCGCAGGTTCAGGTGGACCTGAAATTGAAACGATTGCAATACATCGCTTACGAACCTGTGGTGGCGACAGTTGCCATTACGAATCTCGCCGGACGCGATATTGAACTCCACGATGCCGACGGGCAATCCTGGTTGGGCTTTGAGATCACCGGTAGCGAGGAACAGCCGATCGCGCCGCTCAGCAGTGCAAATCGCGAACCGCCTTTGAAAATCCAAGCTGGCCAGAGAGTCACACGCCAAATCGATCTCACGCCGCTGTATCCCGTCCACGAATACGGCCCCTATCATGTGCGCACGAACGTTTACTTTGCGGATCTGGGAAAATTTTTCTACTCCGGAACCCGAGTCTTCGAAGTTACGGACGCGCGGCCGATCTGGCAGCAAACCGTTGGAGTTCCAGGCGCGGGCGGAGCCGACGAGGTGCGCACGTATTCGCTAATGACCAATCGTTTTCCCGACCACACCTCTTTGTACGTGCGGGTGCAGGACAAAGACACTGGCGTCGTTTATGCCACTTACTCGTTAGGCCGCACGATTGCTTTCGAGCAACCACAAGCCGAGATCGATCGCGCCAATCAATTGCATGTTTTGCATTGCGCCGCTCCGCGTGCCTGGTCATATGCCCGGGTTGGATTAAACGGCGAACTATTGGAGCACTCGACGTTCATGGAGACAAAAACCAGGCCGCACCTTGTTCATTCAGGTGGTGGCGAAGTAGCCGTGCGTGGCGGTATGGTCGAAGCGCCTGCGCAGAGCTCGGGTAGCAAAGCACCAAAACTTTCAGCGCGCCCGCCCGGGACGCCATCAGACGACCGGTGATGCGCAGGAATTCTTTCCGAATCGCCTTATCAGCTGCCGGTCTGCTGACCGCAGTTCTGGCATGTAGCTCGTATGCAGCGAAGAGCAGCCGCAGTTCCAGCGGCGACGGCTCCCCCCTAACCGTCGTGATCGATGCAGGGCATGGCGGCCACGATCGCGGTGGGATTCCCGGCCAAAGAGTCGCCGAAAAAGACATGACACTCGATGTCGCACTGCGCCTGAGGAATATCCTGTCAGCCAATGGTTACAACGTGGTGATGACCCGGAGCACGGACGTATTTGTTCCGTTGGGAGGGCGAGTGGCTATCGCGAATTCGTATCGAAACGCCGTCTTTGTCTGTATCCATTTTAACGCCACACCACGAAGCGGCGCGAGCGGCATTGAAACATATTTTTATAGCCGCGACAGCCTGCCGCTCGCCTCTGCTATTCATTATTATGTCGCCGGCGGTGCGCCCTCGGAAAATCGCGGCGTGCGCCGCCGTGGTTATTACGTCTTGCGCAAGACCAACATTCCGGCGGTGCTCGTCGAGTGCGGTTTTCTGACCAACCCCACAGAAGCTGCCTACGCTCAGGCTGCCTCTTACCGTGAAAAACTTGCGGAAGAGATTGCAGCCGGAGTGCGCAGACGCAATGCCGTTGCGAGCAGTTTCAGCACGACGCGAGTTGCGACCGCCGAAACCATCCCGCTGCAACCGTACATGGACCAAACGAAGGTCACCAAGTCCAAGAAGAGCCGCTCAAAGCGTTCGGCAAAGAAAAGCACTCGACGGAAGAAGAAGACTTCATCGAAACCGGCCGACATAGAAGCGCGCGTCGCGTCATCCGATCGGGAGGGTTGATTGGATCTGCCAATTTTGACGTCGGCGCAGATGCGAGCCGCAGAAGACGCTGTGTTTGCCAGTGGCGTCCAGGTTGAAGCGCTGATGAACAAGGCCGGCGCCGGTGTCGCTCAGGCGGTCACGAAATTTTTCCAGAAACCCGGTCGATGCATCGTGTTCGCGGGCAAAGGGCACAACGCGGGCGACGCCTTGTTCGCGGCGCAATGTTTGCAGCGATGCGGCTGGAAAATCGAAATCCGACTCGCTTTCAAAGAAACTGATTGCAGCGAGTTGATGCGAAAAAAACTCGCGGACCTGCGAAGCAGGCCACCTGAAATTTTGGGTGCCAGGCCATCGACAGTGAACGTTCCGGAGGTCGGCGTGCCGGCTGTCGAACTCGGGATGGACGCAGCAGAGACATGTGGGGGCACTGCCGCGGCGCTGATCATTCTCGATGGCTTGCTCGGCGTCGGCGCAAAACCGCCGCTGCGCGACCCGATCCGGGCCGCGTGTCGCGTCATCAATCAATTGCGAATAACAAACCGCGCTTACGTGTTCGCCGTTGACCTTCCGACCGGCCTCGACACAGACTCAGGCAGAACGGATCGCGACTGCGTCGTCGCGGATTTTACCGTGACGATCGGATTCGCAAAGCCAGGTCTGGTGGCTGATAGCGCGCTGAATTATGTAGGCAGACTCGAGGTTGCGCCGTTGGATGAATTGCGGCCGCCGGACACGAAACCAAAGGAAATCATCGCCAGCCCGCCGGCTCTTAGTAGCTTACTACCCCGTCGCAAATATAGCTCGTATAAGAACCAATTCGGCCGAATCGGGATCGTGGCCGGTTCGAAAGGATTCGTCGGCGCGGCACTGATGGCATCACACGGCGCGTTGCGTGCAGGCGCAGGACTGGTGGAGGTTTTTGTTCCCGAAGACATTTACCACATCGTCGCCGGGGCCGCGGGCATGGAAGCAATGGTAAAGCCGGTCGCATCGTACCGTGACTTGCTCAAGGAGAAAGCCGACGTCTGGGCCGTGGGTCCTGGTCTTGGGAAATCGCGCGCAGGCGAAATCCTCCAGCTCGTTGAAAAACTGAAGCAACCGGTGGTGCTCGATGCCGACGGCCTGAATATTCTGGCTGAAAAAACGTCCGTGCTCCGGCGTTGCAAAGGCGAAAGGCTCCTCACGCCGCATCCCGGCGAGATGAAACGATTGTTGCCTAACGAGAAGCAATCGCGCCCAGAAACAGCAACGACGTTCTGTGGTCGTTTTCCGGTCACACTTTTACTTAAAGGCAGCCGCACCATCGTAGCTGAACGCGGACGGCCGTTGAGCTACAACACGACAGGTAATCCTGGAATGGCAACCGGCGGAATGGGCGATGTGCTCACCGGGGTTTGCGCCGGTTTAGTGGGACAAGGCCTCTCGCTTTACGACGCGGGACGAGTCGGTGCATGGCTATGCGGCCGCGCAGCCGAGATCGCAATTTTCAATGGAAGCCAAAGTGAGCAATCGCTGCTGCCGCGCGATGTGCTCGATCACCTCGGTGACGCGTTCAAGGAATTGTAGTGCGTCTGTGTCAGACGCCGTGCTAAAGATCGCCAGAGCATATCGTTTCCTGTGATTTTTCCTGCTTTCCTGCTTCCCTGATTCGTCGATTTTTGCGGGGTGGCAAGGTTTGTTCTCATTGGCAGCGGATTGGCGGGCGGATTGCTCGCCGCGTATCTCGGCCGGCACGGATACGAAGTGGATCTTTACGAGCGGCGCGCTGACCCCCGCGAAGGAAACATCGTCGGCGGGCGCTCGATCAATCTAGCGATTTCGACACGCGGGATTCACGCGCTGGAGCAGATCGGCATTGCTAATGAAGCGTTGCGACACGCAATTCCAATGCGCGGCCGGATGATTCACGATAGATCCGGGGAGCTGCATTTTAGCCCGTACGATGTCGATCCAAAAAAATGTATTAATTCGATCGGACGCGCAGCGCTCAACGCGACAGTTATCGAAGCGGCACAGCGACATCCCAACGTTCGCGTACAGTTCAATCACAAGTGCACCGATGTCGATATCGACTCCGCGGTTGCTCATTTGGAAACTGCAAACGGTGCCGTAACCGCACGAGGCGACGCCGTGGTCGGTGTCGATGGCGCATTCTCCGCAGTACGCACATCGATGCAAAGCGCGATCGCCAGTTTTCACTACGACGAAAGCTATCTTGCCCACGGCTACAAGGAATTGACCATCCCGCCCGGGGCCGACGGCTCGTGGCGAATGGAAAAAAACGCACTGCACATCTGGCCACGAAAAAGTTTCATGATGATTGCGCTGCCCAATCCCGACGGATCATTCACGTGCACGCTCTTCTGGGAGTTCGAAGGGCCACGCAGCTTCGCCACCACGAAAACCGATGACGATGTGCGCCGGTTTTTCGAGGAAGAATTTCCGGATGCCGTCTCGCTCATGCCGACCTTGCTTGATGATTTCCGGAACAATCCAACGGGTTCACTGGTGACCATTCGCTGCGCACCATGGTTCTACCGGGACAGGGTTTGCCTGCTCGGCGATGCAGCCCACGCGGTCGTGCCATTTTATGGCCAGGGGATGAATGCTGCGTTCGAAGATTGCGTCGTGCTGGACGAGTGCCTTGAGGAATTTCCCGAGAACCGCGAGCGCGCATTCGCCGAATACTTTCGTCGCAGAAAAGAAAACGCCGATGCGCTTGCGGACCTTGCGCTTGGGAATTTCATCGAGATGCGAGACAAGACCGCGTCGAAAACTTTTCGCGCGAAAAAGAAACTGGATCACGCGCTGGAAGCCACCCTGCCGGGAATTTATCTGCCGCTCTACACGATGGTCACTTTCACCCGAATCCCTTACTCAACAGCAGCACGTCGCGCACGGATCCAGGACGCCATCGTCTTGGGCGCACTCCTCAGTCTGGCAATTATTGTTGCAGCAGCCGGCGTTGTGCTTTGGCGCGCGCTGGTGGCCTAAGCGGTAGAACCTGTCCACGAGCCGTTTTTTTCAACCGACATGTCGACGCGAACTTCACGGCTTAAAGCGGTCAAGTTTGGAGTTACAGTGCAATCCTGACCTACAGCAGTTGCTGAAACAGGCGCAGGAAATGCAAAAGAACGCGCGCGAACTTCAGAAAATCCCGGGTCGCTGGATACCAGGAAAAAACTTGCCGACATGGAAGCGATGGCAAAACAGGAAGCGGCGCGGCAAGAGCAGGGGGAAAAGAGCGAAAGGGAAAAATTACAGGCCGCTCTCAAGAAACAGCTCGAGGCGCGTGTCCGGTCGCTTTTCCCGATTGGACGCCGGTCACACCACAATTCCAAGCCGCGGGCCAACCGACGAAAAAGATTGTCGACGACCAAGTGAAGATCGTTCAGACTGGCACCTCATCGCTTACTCCCGAGAAAATAGCAGACAGCTGGCAAGCAGCAGCAACGGCAAACAATCTCAATCAAAGCCTTAACAAAATGAATGTTAACGGCAAGATCACGAGGGTCTTGTTTCTCAGCACACGCACAGATCCCAGGCAAGAAGTGGAACTCGAGGCCAGCCGTGAGCCCGACAGTAAAATCACGCAGGTCGAAATTTCATCTCCCCTGCCGAAGCCGGATGTCGGAAGCGAATAGAAATTATTCGTAATGAGCGTTGTAGCCACGCCCCTGTGGGGCGTTCCATCGTCGGAACCCTCAGATCTCCAGACGGCGCACAGCGCCGTGGCTACAGGTCCGCTTGTTGTCGCCAGCAGTGCAGCAAAACTCAGCATCATAGCGGAAACTTGCAATTGCTCCACGACGGGATTACGAAATCTGTTACTATGGCTGACACATATGTTCCATTGATCAGTTCCGGCATTGCCGGCCCACTTGGCGTTCTGCATCTCCCGCGTCTTTGGCAGAAGGTCTCGCTGGAGGAAGCGGGCAAACTTGCTTCCGGTTATCCCGGCGTCGGCAAGGGTTTCGATGCGATGACGCTCGCCGCGCTCGGACTCGAAGAGCAGGCAGTGCGCGATCACATCAGGAAAAACAAGCCGACGTATCCGCAGTTCGAGGCGTGGGTGAAACGGAATGCGAAGTCGCTCAACCGCGACGCGATCGAGAAGCACAACGCGGCGGTGCGCGGCTACAATCATGACGACGAAACGCGTAGGGGGATTCTGAGCGCATGCGAGATCGCGGATGACGCTTCTTCGCCCAAAGACGCGGTGAACCTGAACAATCTTGACGATTGGTACGAGTTTCACCAGGCGGTGCTGGCGTAAGGGAGCGCACGCGGCTCGCGTGCTGGTGATGGCGCCCTCGCCATCGGGAACTTGGAACGCGCGTCGGCGCGAAAGTTGTGCTTCGTTGCCATGTAGGTTTCCGCCTGAACTCTTCCCTCTAGTTCGTTTTCCTGTTAATTCGACGCGAAAACGCGCGGTGTGCTTTTGTGCCTAATCCTCATCGAACTCTGGAAAGTTCGTCTCGGCGAGGATGCCGAGACCAGCACGCGAGGCCGCGTGCGCTCCCCAGATTGACGCGGACGCATCACTCGCGGAGTTTGCGCCATGCCAGTCACACAGACCAAAGCCGGCCTTAACCTCCGCAAAACGGGGGAAACTTTTCAGCCCGGCGCGAAGACGCTGCGTCAGCGGTTTTTTGTTTCGCCAGAGGTTTTTGCCGAAGAGCTGGAGAAGATATTCGCGCGGCAATGGATGTTGGTCGGGCACCAAACCCAGCTCGCCGAACCCGGCGACTATTTTCTTGCGGAAGTGGCCGGCGAAAGCTTGATCGTCACGAAAGATCAACGATCGACGATCCGCGCCTTTTACAACGTGTGCCGCCACCGCGGCGCGCGACTTTGCGAAGAACGAAGTGGGCACGCCGCAGCGATTCAGTGCCCGTATCACGCGTGGACGTACGCGCTGGATGGGCGATTGCTTGGCGCGCCGCACATGAATGAGACGCCGGGATTCAACAAAGCGGATTATTCCCTGCAGCAAGCGCGGCTTGGTCTTTGGGAAGGTTTTATTTTCCTGAATCTCGCAGATGGCTCTCCTTCACTGGAGAAGTGGTTTGAGTCGCTCGGCGGAAAGTTTTCGCCTTGGAATCTGGCAGCGCTGCGCTCGGCGAAACGAATCGAGTACGATGTGCGCGCGAATTGGAAGCTGATCTTTCAAAACTACTCGGAGTGTTATCACTGTTTGGGCGTGCATCCGGAGTTGTCG
>JBKPBJ010000038.1:0-3743 GCA_046726875.1 Verrucomicrobiota bacterium | reverse complement strand
GCAATTTGAGGAGCAAGTATCGGCGGCTCAGAAGCTGCGGCATGTGAACATCGCCAAAGTCCTCGACTTTGGACGCGAAGGCGACGATTACGTTTACGTCTCCGAGCGCCTCGCGGGTGAAACACTTGCGTCGTGGGTGCGGAGCCACGGGCCAATGCCGGCTGACGCCGCACTGCGAGTCGGCGAACAGATCATAAGTGTGTTGTCCTCAGCGGGCTTTCACAAGTTCCCGTATCCCTCCATTCAGCCGTCCGACATCATGCTGGTCCCAGGGCAAACGGCCGAAGGCAGTTGGCCGTTGATCAAGGTGACGAACTTCGGATTGCCGGCGCTTATAGCTCGTCCCGAATCTCAGGTAGCAAAACCAGATACGCCTCAGCAAGTTACCTCGGAACAGGTCAGCAGTTATCAGCAATTCGGCCAACCGACAAGGGACATCGGCTCGGAAATCTATTCACTTGGTGTGACGCTTTATTTTTTGCTCACTGGTGTTGCGCTCTCGGCCGAGGCACTCCAGCACGGTCCGAAGTTTTCACGGTTTCCAAAGCCGTTGCGTGTCTTGTTAGGCAAGCTGTTGCATCGCGACCCCGATCAACGTCCAAAGGACTTGCTGGTCGTCACGGAAATGATCCGCGAATCGCTTGGGAAAATTGAGCGCCGGCGCGCACTCTCGGATCGCTATGGTATCCCATTGAGGACAACCGTTCCGCGGTCGAGAAAAGCTCGGCCGAGGCGCCTGGTGCGCACCGCGGCGGTGGTTGGCGCCCTGCTGTTGCTGGCAGCAGCAATTGCGCCCCTGGTCTTCCCGGACGCAATCAGCAAGTTGATTCGTGGCAGGCAAAAGCAAATTGGCGTTTTGATTGGTGTGCCGGACTCTTTACGAGCGCCAAGTGGGCCACGCGCAGTGGCTCAACTGCCTAGCAACACTTCGTCCGCCCTCCCCGCAATTGTGTCATCGCAGCCGGTGAACCCAACTGCCCTACCTGAAACTCCGGCTCCGGCAAGTGTCGCGACGACTCCAAATCCGTTTCACGTCGCCCCGGCCGATGTTCAGCAGGCTCAAATAGCGAGTGCTCAACCGCAGGCTGCGGCTCCAACTGATTCAGCGCAAACTACTTCGGTGCCGACGCTCGACAGCTCTGTTTCCGCGAAAACCGACGCAAACTCATCAGCTCAGGCACACACCGAACCACCGCCAGCTAACACGAGGCAGTCGACGTCTCAAAGCACAGAGAAATCTGTTGCCCCGAAATCCAAACGCACACGCGCCGGCCGAAGTTCTGCCGCATACTATCAGCAAGGACGCACTCGTTCGATACGCAGTCGGGTCACGGGTATCACATCCGATGGACGATTGATCCTGCGTCTGCCGTCTGGGCGCACTGCAATCGTGGCGCCGGACGAAGAAGAATCCAAGCCTCGTCATCGAAACCGGGTTTACATCGACCGCGACCAGATGTTCGGTCCTCCGCCCGGCTTTGAACCGGACTATTTCCCGGACGATTGAAACGTAGACGGCGCGTCATCCCCGTTTGCGCCGAAAACCGCGACCTAGGTAAAGGACCAGTCGCCAACGATTTTTATCGAAAAAAAAGCTTGCCACGGCTTTTGATTTCCGGCATACCTCGCGCTCGTGCGGAGACGACCAATCTTCACAACACTGGCAACTGCATTGGTTTCGGTGGCTTTTAGCACAGGCGCGCGCGCACAGGCGTTGGCCCCTGCCTCGTTAGGTGGCGAAAGTCGCGCCGAGGAAACCACAAACGATGTGGTTCAGGTGATTACGGCGAAGACCGCACCCGCGATTGCCAAGAAAACGAGCAAATTCGTTAAAGAATCGGCGCGAATAAGCGATGAGAAGACGGTGTCAGTGGCTGCGCAAAAGCCGGCGCGAACGAGCACGAAAGCGCCCGCCCGCGCAACTTTTACGATGGAACCTGTGCGCCCGATGAATCAGCCGACCGTAAATCAAACGGTGCAGCATGGCGGCCGTTTCAGCTTCAAAACTGCGAGCGGCAAAAGGGAGTCTGTTCCCGTGGTCAGCGAGTACTATCCCAAACGAATCGTTTACCCGTATGCCAAAGTCGATCGGCGCATCGACAACAGATTAGTGCAAGCGGCAACGCTCGCGCAGGAGCGCGCACATGCGCATTCGCGCTCGCGCTGCTGGCATTACGTGAAAGATGCGTTGATTGCTTCCGGTGTCATCGATTCTCGTCCCAAAACCGAGCTTGCCAGAGACGCTGCATCGGAACTCGTCAACAATTACGGATTTAAGAAACTATCGATAACGGATCCATTCTCTGCGCCTGTAGGCTCGGTGCTCGTGTACGGCACGGCTCGCAGCGTGGGGCACGTTGAGCTTCGCACCAAGGAAGGATTCGTCAGCGACTTCCGTTCGCCGACGCCATCGCGCCGTCCGCTGATGGGCGTTTACGCGAAGCTGTAATTTTCATTTCGGGGTCGAACAAAACAGCGGCGTAGATAAACTGTTCATCTTCTTGCGCAGGTAGTCACGTCTGCGGTTGGCAGAGACAGGAGCTTGTGATTGGGAGATCGGCTTTGGCCCAAACTTTTTTAAACTTCGCCTGCGTTTGAGCAACTTCGTCTGCGTTTTTCTTTTGCTTCCGCAAACTTTCTGTCAGGCCGAATAAAGACCAGCCGTTTTCGGGCAAACGCGCGAGATCGTCGCGATAGACCTGCTCCGCTTCTGCAAAACGTCGTTGCTTCATCAACACCGCGCCGAGCGAGTGACGCACCGGAATCAACCACCCGGGTGGCTCATCATATTTGAGGGCGTCCTCCTTTTGGATTGTGGCGCGCAGTTGCTCGATGCCGCTATCAATCTTTTCTTCTGCGATAAGAATTTCTCCCTCGACCATCGGCATGGCGACGGCGAGAAGCGCTTCGCAACTGTTGTTGCTCAAAAAATCGTCCTTTGGCACAAGCTTGGCGCGTTCGATGAAGACACTTTGTGCTTTGCGCGCATTGGCCGTGTCGCCTTTCGCCGCGTACGCGATCGCTCGAGCGGCATGATGAAATGCGCGGGTGAACCACATCTTGTCAGTGTACTTTTCCGGCTCAGCCAAAATTTCGTCCCAGAGGCCGAAGCGCACCATTACTTCCAGCGGCATCGCGACGTTTGCTTCCGCTTGCAGCGCATTTTCGTTCAGAAAATCGGCCGGCAACTCTGCGACCATGGAGCGGATGTGTTTCATCGCCAGATCCCGCTGACCCGTCATCATCGCGGCATAAGCAAGCATGTGCCGGTTATGCGCCACGTAGACGTTCAAAAAACCTTTGTGTGGCCCGAAAATTTTCCGGTGCCGCTGATCTGCTTCCACTGCCTTTGCATTTGTTTCCACGGCCTTCAGCCACTGGCCGGTGCGAATGTCTATATGCGACGGCATATGCACGTTGTGGGCGAGGCCGGGCTGTAAATTGCGAAGCCGCTCCGCAGCGGCAATCGCGCGTTCCGGATTTGGCGATGCTTCCACTGCGTGGATGTAAAGATGATTCGCCAATGGATGGTTCGGGTTGAGTTTTAACACCGCGTCCAGAGTGGCAATGATGTCGTCCGTTCCCGGCTGCGGCTTGCCGGCCGGTGTCCATTGATCCCAAGGCCGCAGATTCATCATTGCTTCTGCGAGCAGGGCGCCGACGTCTGGATCCTTCGGATATTTTTCCCATACCTCGCGCATGGCGTCGGCGTAAGCGCGATCGAGCCCGCTACGATCTTTCGG
>JBKPBJ010000037.1:0-5672 GCA_046726875.1 Verrucomicrobiota bacterium | reverse complement strand
CCGTGCAATGACTTCATAACCGCGCTGCAAACGCAACAACGTCCCCCTTCGTTCCAATTCGCCTTCCGGGAACACACACACGATTTCGCCTTCGGCGATTTTTTCCGCAGCGGCGCGAACCGCAGCATGCGACTGGCGCTTACTGATCGGGATGCAACCAATCGTGCGCAGGATCGGATGCAAGATCCGTTTGCGATAATATTCCTGGTCGATGACGTAGCGGATCGGACGCGGACAGGCGAGCTGCAGGATGAGGGCGTCCACCCAAGTGATGTGATTGGGCACCAAAAGAAAGCCTCCTGCCGGCAGGTTTTCCAAACCCAGCGCAGTGACCCGATAAAAGCAGCGCACTAGTGGCCGGCCAAAGAAATAGAGCACGCGTTCCGCTGTGGTTTGGGGCGACATCGTTTATGATTTACAATCGGCGGGCGGCAAACTGCAATCGGCAATTGTTGATGCAACGTTGGGCAAAACCGCTGGGGGGTGCGTATCCCGCTCTCTTTCTTCTCCTGGCCATTAATCTTTTCAATTACATCGACCGGCAAATTTTGGCTGCGGTCGAGCCTGATATTCGCGCCAGCTTTTTCTCAGCTAATGACGTGAACGCGATGACCAAAACCGGTTTTCTGGGCGTCGCCTTCTTCGTGACCTACATGGTTAGCGCACCGATTCTTGGTTTGCTCGCCGATCGGATCTCGCGATGGCTTATCATAGGCTCGGCTGTGATTTTATGGAGCCTGGCCAGCGGTGGCTCTGGTCTTGCGGCGACATTCGCCATTCTCTTTGCGACTCGCATATTCGTTGGAATCGGCGAGGGCGGCTACGGGCCCGCAGCGCCCACGATTTTGTCCGACCTTTTCCCGATCGAAACACGGGGTCGCATCATGGCGATTTTCTGCGCGGCAATTCCGGTCGGCAGCGCGCTCGGCTATGTAATAGGCGGATTGATCGGCGCTCATCTTGGCTGGCGTTGGGCGTTTTATCTTGTTACCCCGCCCGGTTTGCTGCTGGGTTTGTTGTGCTTCTGGCAACGCGACCCGCGGGTCACTGCGGACCACCTGGCGCCCAAATCGCCGCGCAGCACCATAGGCGATTACATAAGACTGTTCCGCACGCGCTCGTATCTCATCAATTGCGTCGCGATGACATTGATGACTTTTGTACAAGGCGGCTTGGGGTTTTGGGCATCAGCCTATTTGCGCTATCGAAATCAAAGTCCAGACGTAGGCATGACGATCTTCGGATTGATCACCGTCGTCGCGGGCTTGGTCGCGACGCTTTTGGGCGGTGTCATCGCCGACAAGTTGCGTCCGCGGTTCCGTGGTTCCTACTTTTGGGTCTCGGGAATCGGGATGCTGCTTGCCTGTCCGTTTTTCATTGCGACCCTATACATTCCGTTCCCAGCTGCCTGGGTCACAATGTTCGTCGCCATCTTTTTTTTGTTTTTAAACACAGGCCCCTCAAACACGGCGCTAGCCAACGTCTCGCTGCCTGCGGTGCGTGCGACAGCGTTTGCTGCAAACATCTTCACCGTTCATGCTTTGGGCGACGTACAGGCGTTCTGGCTCCTTGGATATATCGGCGGTCACACGAACATGCATAAGGCGTTTCTGTTTGTGTCTGGAATAATTCTCCTCTCCGGTGTGGCCTGGCTCATCGGTGTGAAATATCTTCCGGCGGACACCGCTGCGGTAGAAACCGGCGGAACGACCTGAATGTCCGTCCAGCCTTGAAAGTGCTTATGCCGATCCTGCGCTGTTTACCGATCCTTTCGCTAATTTGGCTGACAAACAACGCTCGAGCAGATGGCGTTCCCGACGATTGCACGCAACTCATGCTGGGAATCGCGCCGACGTGGAATTCGATGCGTGGCGAATTGCGATTGTTCGAGCGTCCGCGTGGCGGCGAGTGGAGGGTCGTGGCCGGACCGTTTCCCGTGTTGTTCGGCAAGAATGGCGTTGCGTGGGGAACAGGAATCTCAGGTCAAAACGAGCCTGGCCTTCGCAAAAAAGAGCGGGACGGCCGCGCGCCCGCCGGAATTTTCGAGATCGGCCAGGTCTTTGGATACGACGCACGCCTGCCCCCGGGCGGCGACTATCCCTATCATCAAGTCACTGACGCAGACATTTGGAGCGATGATCCGCGTTCGCCGAATTACAATCGCCACATCGTAATTGATCCGAAGAATCCGCCGGACAATTACACTCACGAAAAAATGCGCTCGGGCGATTTTGCCTATCACTGGCTGATCGAGATCCGACACAATTCCGATCCGCCTGTTCCCGGAGAGGGTAGCGCCATCTTTTTCCACATCCGGCGCGGCGTCAACAGGCCTACGACCGGTTGCACGACGATGGCGCAAGACAATTTGGTAAAAGTGATCACGTGGTTGCGAGCAAAGCGACATCCCTGCTATGCCTTGCTGCCCGCCGGGGAGTACGAAAATAAATGGCGCGCCTGGAATCTGCCATCGCCGGACGCCTTGCGCGGCACCGTTTCATTGGCTCGTTGAAATCCGGCGATGGCTCGTTAGTGTGTCGTTAGTCAATTATGCCACGACGAAAACGTCCTAATCCTCAATCGGAAGAAAACATCCGCCGTATCGACACGAAACCGCGCGCAAAGAAGCAGACCCATGGCTTTCAGGTCCACTTCCTCCGCGGCGATCGTGTGGTGACGAGGATGTTCAGCGACAACGTGTACGGCGGAAAACAAGCCGCGCGACGCGCCGCCAGAAAGTTCAAGCAGTCGATGCTCCGCCGTTTGCCGCGGAGAAAGTTTCTGGGCGAATAGATTGTTCGCGCTCGGAATGCAATTTCCGCCGGTACGCTTTCCAGCATTCTAAAAATCCCGGCGCGAAATCGTCGGGTCTGGCCGATGTCCAGCCGTCAATCACAGCCGGCGCAAAAAAGATGCCTCTCTCGATTTCGCACTTGTTAGGGGCGAGATTTCCAGAAACCATGCCGCGGTAGCCGTAGATAAACTCGTGGTCGGTGCGCGATGAAGCAGTGAGCCGGAAAATTCCTTCTAGCGGAACATCAATGCCTAACTCCTCCTTCAGCTCCCGCCGCGCTGTTTCGTCGTAATTTTCTCCGGCAATCACATGGCCGGCAGCGCTGGAGTCCCATTTCAGCGGATGCCGATCTTTCCAACGGGAGCGTTGCTGCAAGTACACATCCCCGGCTTGATTGAAAATGAGGATGTGAACGGCGCGATGCCGCAAGTTATTCCCATGTACTTCAGAGCGGCTTGCGTAACCACGAATTCCATCGCTTTTGTCGACCACCGGGAACTGCTCGTTGTGCGTCGCGCACACCTCTTGGCGCGGAGGCGGCGCGATGAAATTCGCAAGAGCGATCCATTGCAGCAGTGATAATTCCTCCGCTCGTGCGTTCGGATCGATGTTCAGACAGCTCGCGAGCGTGTTCCAGTCGCTTGTGTATTCCCGCAGTAATTTCCGGAGCTGCTTTCGTCTCTGAGAAAACCCGATCCGAATCAATTTCAAAAGCAACTCATCGTCGTGCTCGGGCAATTCAACCGGATCGCGCGGCACGAGTCGCACCGCTGCGGAATCGACATCAGGCCGAGGGAGAAAAACAGTGGCAGGAACGCTGCGCAGGTATTTCACGCGATGATGCAACTGAACGCGCAAGGTCAACGCTCCGTAATCATGCGTGCACGGCGATGCGGAAAGTCGCATCGCCATCTCCTTCTGTAATGTCAACAGATACAATGAGATAGGACTTGGATGTTCGAGGAATTTCAAGAGTAACTGACTCGAAATGTTGTACGGTAGATTGCCAATCAACTTCACGCAGCGATGCGCGAAAAGAACGCGTGGATCGAACTTCAGCGCGTCAGTGTTGACGATTTCAAGTCGCTCGTCCGCGAAGCGCGAATGCAAAAACTTTGCCAGTCGCGCATCCTTTTCGATCGCGAGAACGTGCGCGCGTTTTTCAAGAATAAACCTGGTCAAGGCGCCCAAGCCGGGTCCGATCTCAACCACATAATCTTCCGAAGTGATTTGCGCCTGATCGACAATCCAACGGGCGAGGTTTTGATCGTGCAGAAAGTTTTGGCCGAGAGCTTTAGCCGGCGACACGCCGATTTCTTTGAGCGTCGCACGTACCGCTGAAAGATTCATAGGTACGCTGCGTGCCGCACGAGACAGCCAGGGAAACTCGCACGCCTGTTCACAAAATTCTGTGAACAAAATGCGTCGGAACATCAAACTTGTTCACAAGTTATTCACGCTCGTTTCTTGCGCTGCCAAACGTAACGAATCCGACGCGTGTAATCGCGGACGACGCGCTCCCCTATTCATGCGATGGCAGCGCACGACGCGACCGTTTTTTTCGGGTTTTTAGATACGTCTGTTTCGCCTCTTTTAGGGAAGCGCCTTCGAGAAAATAAGCCGAGGCGGCGCGACCAATCGCATACGTGCCCGCGCCCGCGACCATCCCGCAAACCACGTTCCCCCAGCCGGGAAAAAACTTCAGCATGGCGCGCGCTCCTTCGCGAAGGACCATGCCCACGCCGACGTTTGCTCCCAGTGCGGCGATGAACTCAGTCGCAGCCCGCAGGCTTCGTTCCCTGCCGCTGATGTACATGATTCCCGAGACCATCAACACTTGCAGCGTCGTGAGAACCGGCATGTCTGCCAACGGAATCGGTTGCGCGCCGATCGCGGCGCAAATCGCGGTTGTAGATTTTATTAACATTTGCGCGACGTGAACCTGTGCGTGGCGATCGCGCGAGATGCGAATCATCTCGATCTTGGCCTGGTTCGGCAACTCCGCCGCAAGTAGCGACATTAGACGCCGCGTTTCTGGGGATTGGCTTTCGCTGATGCGAACTACCGTGAGCAAACGATCGCGCACACTCGGTTGCGCATCGAGCGCCTGTTCCAATTCCGCCACTCGCGTCACAGAGCCCAGCGAAAGACCAATAATTTTCCTCTCGCCCGCCGGGACGGCGATGGGTTCATTCAAATTCGATTCGCCGTCATCTAAAAAGAAAGTGACGTCGGCAGGTTCGCGCCTGAGGTCCTCTTGAATTTGCGCTTCGGCGGAACTGTCCGCGTCGCGTGCGTCTAAAATCGAGACGATTCCACGACCGGGAATTGTCCATTCGGTCCAACGATGCACCGGCATAAGGGTCACATTCATGCCCTCGTGCGAGTCCGGGGCAAAAAGCATATCGATAATTTCTGGCATCGGCGTTTTGCTCGAACCGATGAAGAAAAATCGCGGTCGCCGCTGCTGGAGGAATAATTGCTTTAGCGGTATCAGTTCACGCAGCACTGGCCGCCGAATTTTTTCGGGAAGTTTGCCTGCTAAGCCTTCCAGGCGCTCGGCAATTTGAACGAGAGTGGTTTGATTCATTTGTTGAAATGAAATCCGAATGACGAGTGGCTGCGCTGCGAGTATAAGCCTAGCATGAATTTGAACACCGAAATACTTTCAAAAGCAGCGGATCAGGCGCGCGGTTTGTGCATGGACGCAGTGCAAGCCTCGCAATCAGGGCATCTCGGGCTTCCCCTCGGGTGCGCCGAAATCGGCGCGGTGCTTTTTGGTCATGCGCTGAGATACAATCCGGACCAGCCTCGCTGGATTAATCGCGATATTTTTGTGCTCTCCGCCGGGCACGGCAGCATGTTCCTTTACGCCTGG
>JBKPBJ010000036.1:0-11903 GCA_046726875.1 Verrucomicrobiota bacterium | reverse complement strand
GATGGTTTTGCAGCGAACCAGCTCGATTGATTTTCTTCGCACGAACCCGGCAAACAACAGTTCGTCCAAACCGTCCGGCAACGGCGCAGTTGCCGCGAACGTGTAAACCGGATCGCCACCCAGCGTGACAGCCACCGGCATTCGCTCCCCGCGTTCGTAATAGCGTTTGCCGTGGCGCGCGCCGACCTTGTGAAGTTGCCAATGCATTCCCGTCGTGCGCCCGTCGTAGACTTGCATTCGGTAAATGCCCACATTACGTGCGCCGGTTTCCGGATCGCGCGTATGTACGTTTGGCAGGGTGATGAAACGCCCGCCGTCTTTCGGCCAGCATTTGAGGATGGGGAGATCGCGTAACGAAGAACCATCGCCACGCTCGACTTCATGCACCACCTCCTGGCAGGGCGCGTCACGCACTGATTTCGGCCGCGCATGCAGCAGATGAATTCCTTGTTTAAGTAAATTCCAGCCTTCGCGCAGATCTGTGGGCGGTTTTGCTTTCAGGATGAGCTGAATTTCGCGCGCGACATCTTCAACGTCGGAAACCTGTAACGCCATGGCCATGCGACGGCGCGATCCCATGGTGTTAATGGCGACGGGGAATTCCGATTTTTTCCCATCCAAAATTGGTTGCTCGAACAGTAGAGCTTTTCCCCCGCCGGGCGATTTCATCTCGCGATCTGCCCATTCGGCAATGAGCAGTTCGGTGTCGACCGGGATTGCGACGCGTTCCAGTTCGCCTGCTTGTTCCAGAGTGTCGAGGAACTGTCGAAATGAGCGGTAAGCCATGGATCAGACCAGCAGGAATACTCATCCGTCACGTGCCAGAACGCGACAGAATTTTTGGCCGGCTCTAACGGGATGCAACGTAATGGAAGGACGCAACTCTACCATTAGCGAAAGTCACGACCCTGCCAGGATAAGGAATACTTGGTGGAAAGTCTAAATAGAACGGATCGTACAACAAAGGAGCCCCGAAATATTCGTCCCACGGGCCGTAATAGGGGTAGTACGGGTAAGTCGCGTAAAAAATGTAAAGCCACGCCTCGTTCGAACCGGCACGCGTCTTCCCCACAATTTTTCGATCAGGCGAACCCCACGCCAGCCACACGGCAGCTCGTGACATTCCGATGCGAATTTGCCCCTGACTAACGAGGACTTGGTCTCTGCGTGAAAGACTCTGGTAAAGCTCGGGACGCTCAGAAATTCGCGTCTGTGGGGTTGAACAACCGGCGAGAATAAGCGCGCCTGTCGCAAAGACCAGCGTCGATGCGTCAACAAAAAACCGACGCTTCATGGCCGTGAGGAAATCATACCGACCACCACCTTGGCAAGCCAAAGTCGCCGTTACAGCGGCGGGGGCGACGGTAGGTGTCGGAAAAACACAACTTTGCCGTTTGAAAAAGTCACTCCTTTGGAGGGGTAGGGGAACTTTGGGGGGATGTATGACCAATCGAATGGGCCATAATAGTAAGGTGCGCCGTAGCTGGGAGGTGTTAGGTAACGCAGATAGACCCATGTTTCGGTGGGACGACCACGCGCATTGCCGGGAATGCTTTGTTCGGGCGTACCCCACGCGAGCCATACCGCGTCCATCGTCATACCCGGGCGAATCTGGCCTTGACTGACCAATGCCTGGTCTGTCGACGACAGACGCTGATACATTTCCGGATGCTGGGAAATTCGCGACTCCGTAGTTGCACAACCGCTGAGAATCAACGTCCCGGCCGTTATTCCGAATGTCAGCGCGACAGATAAGATTCGACGCTGCATACGTTCACGATCATACGTCCGTCATACTGAGTCAATCAATGCGCCTGGTTGATTCACCACAGCCTTCCCGTAACGTCTCACGATGCAGGATCCTCACGGCCATCGGATTTCCTATCTGCGCGTCTCGATCACGGATCGTTGTAACGAGCGTTGCACTTATTGCATGCCGCACGAATTGCAGGAGTGGTTGCCGCGCCAGGGAATCCTGACCTACGAAGAAACCTTGCGGCTCATTCGCATCGCGGCCGAGCTCGGTGTTTCGAAAGTCCGAATCACCGGTGGCGAACCGCTGACGCGTCGCGGCATAGTCGATTTCGTCGGGCAAATCCCTGAGATCCCCCGGATCACGAGCATCGGTGTTTCGACCAACGGGACGTTGCTTGCACGCGAAATCACTCCTGGCAAAACAATGGCGGCAGCGCTGCGCGATGCCGGTGTGCAATCCATCAATGTTTCACTCGATACGCTCGATGCTGCAGTTTATTCACAGATCACCGGTCGCGATTTCCATGCACAGGTACTCAGAGGAATCGACGCGGCAATCGCCGCTGGATTCGACCAGATCAAAGTCAACACAGTCCTCATGCGGAACCGTAATGAGGACCAACTGCTGCCGCTAATCGAGTTCGCTGCAGCACGAAACCTTTTGCTTCGGTTTATCGAATTGATGCCTGTGAGCACCACGGAAGTTTTGAACGAGAGCACTTTCATGTCGGTGATGGAGGCGAAACGAGTAGTGGAGTCGGCTTACGGCAGTCTGATTCCGGAGACAGAATTTCGCACAAACGGTCCCGCCACTTACTATCAAATTCCCGGGCGCGCACAGCGCATCGGGTTTATCGGTGCGATGACGAATCTGCATTTCTGCGAAAGCTGCAACAAGCTGCGGCTCACGTGCGATGGGAAGTTGCGTCCGTGTCTTGGCAGCTATCTCGAGTTCGACATCATGCGGCCACTGCGCGCCGGCGCGAGTAATGAAGAGCTCAAGGAGTTCTTCCTCGGCGTGGTCGAACGAAAGCCGCAGCAACATGACTTTCGAAACAATTACCAGCCAAATCGCAGCATGATCGCGATCGGCGGGTGAACCAGCGATGACCCTGTTGTTTCCTGTCATGTTGAGCGAAGCGAAACATCTCTGATTTGTTCGCTCGTACTGACGTAAACGGATGATCATCAGAGATTCTTCGCTTCGCTCAGAATGACAACGAGGGCAAAGATGAAGAAACTCACTCACATCGGCAGCGATGGTCGCGCCCAAATGGTTGATGTTTCGGCGAAGCCGTTGACCAAGCGAACAGCTGTTGCGTGTGGAAAGATCTGGCTCCAGCGCGAGACACTCGACTTGATTGCAAAAGATCAAATCACCAAGGGCAACGTGTTTGCGACTGCGCGAATTGCCGGTATTCAGGCTGCCAAGCAAACCGCGCAACTTATTCCGCTTTGCCACACGCTGCCGTTCGGCCAAGTAACAATCGACATTGTTGCTTCACAGGACGGTGCCGAGGTCAAATGCACGGCACGAACAGTCGCACAGACCGGTGTCGAGATGGAAGCTCTGGTGGGCGTCACGATCTCGTTGCTCACGATTTACGATATGTGCAAGGCAGTGGACAAGCGCATGGTCATCAGCGAGGTGCACTTGGTTCGAAAAACCAAAGAGCGTGTGCGCGGCGGAGTAGTGGAGTAATGGAACTATGAGTGATAATCAGCACTCCAATCCTTCAGCACTCCAACACTCCAACCAAATAACCGTCGGCGTCATCACGATTTCGGATCGCGCCAGCGCCGGCGATTACGACGATCTTGGTGGCCCGGCTGTGAAAGAAGCGGCGCAAAAAATTGGCTGGCAAGTATTGGGGGAAGCGATTGTGCCGGATAACGCAGGCCGGATTCAGGAGACAATTCGCTCGTTTTGCAAGCAAGGCTGCGGCTTGATCCTAACGACAGGCGGCACAGGCATCGGTCCACGCGACGTCACGCCCGAAGCGATTCGCGCGATTATGCGAGTAGAATTGCCAGGATTTGGGGAAGTGATGCGGGCCGAATCGATGAAGATTACGCCCAACGCGATTCTCTCACGCAATCTCGCGGTGGTGGTGGATCAGGCTTTAGTGATCGCGCTGCCAGGGAAACCGAGCGGTGCTGTCGAATGTCTCAGCTTCGTGCAAGATGCGATCCCCCATGGCGTCGCGCTCGCGCAAGGCACGCCAACGTCGTGCTGACAAAACGCCGCCGAAACCTGAGTGCTTTTCTGCTCGTGCTCGTTCTCCTCCTCGATTCCGCGCGTAACTTTGATTCATGAGGACGAGGACGACGGCGAGGATGATTTCAATTCGGCCAAATCAGCAGGCGCATCAACTGCGCACCATAGTTCGTGAGATGCGCGTTTGCTCTACGACCCGAAACTATATCGCGAGTGAGATAGGAAGACTCTGCCGCGCTATTTTTTACGTAGCTTAGCTCGGGCTGCGCTACGCGTCTGTCGCTTGGCTCAATTCTCAAGGGCACACCGGAACGCGCGAACGAAACTTCCCATGACGACCCAGTTCGCTTTGCTGAAATCATCCAGGGATACAGTGTTGGCAAATCAAAGTGTCGCGCCTTCGGCAACGTGACCTTGTAGAATGTATCTTCCCCGGCCAGAAATTCGGGAATCGTGAGGGCCGGATTCTTTCGCAGGTCCAGATAGAGGCGCGCCACGTCGAGACCGGCGAGGTTCATCCCGTTATAGAGGCCGTGGCGATTGGGATCGTTTCGGAAAAATGTGTTGTACCACGCTTCGAATTGGCGACTGAACATCACGCATAATTCCAGATGCAGATGTGCGCGCTCACGGTTTATGCCCGTTCCGGTGTAACCCATCACTGCGATACGCTGACCGCGTCTTACCGTCTCGCCCGGTTGCACTGCCATCGAGCTGAGATGTCCATACAGACTGTAATAAATCGAGCCGCCCCAGTGGTGCTCGATCACAATGTATTTCCCATAATTTGAATAGCCGGGCACAAGATTGACGTGCACGACCTCGCCATCGGCAATGGCGCGCACTTCGTCAAGCGGTTCACCACTTGAATCGCGGTGCACAGACCGAATATCAATTCCTTCGTGGAAGCGGGTGTAAACGACGCCTCCTCCAGTGCTCTTCGGATCACGGACAAAGCCGTACTGGCCGCCCCCCCACGGTGTCGATTTCGCGCCGTTGTAATCTCGGTCGACGTATTGGTAAAAAGCGGGGCCGTCTCCCGAAAATAGAGCGTCATTGTCCGTGGGCAAAACGAGATCGAGAACCTGATTTTGCGCTGTTTGAATTGTCATCGGCGCAGAGAAAAGCAGAGCGAAAACAACTCCGGCGAACAATGGTCGCATGGACGATGAACCGTTAGCGCTTTCGTTGCCCGATCAAGCGCCACTGTTTCTTCATTAGCTCGATATCCGCGGCTGTTAGTCCGGAGGGAATGTAAATCTTGCCGTCCGACACTCGCTTGTCGATCTTTAGTTCGGTGATCATTCGGCCATTGATGAACACAAACAGGAAGCCGCCCCGGCGCTCGACGCTCAAGGTATCGAGCACGACGCCCCCGTGCTCGTCGAGCTGAAACAATGCGCCAAAGGTTCCGTCTTGCGCTGGATACGGAGAAAAGGCCATGACATCGTGCTCGGTAATCCACGGCATTTTTTGAATGGCAAGATCTTTCCGCGAAGACGTAGCTCGCGCGGGCATTGAGAACACATCCGTATCCCGAGCGTTCGCTTGCGCATGTATGCGAAACGTGCAGTGTCGTTGTTTCGCTGCTGCATCACTTAGCGCGAAAACCAGACAAAACACGAATAAACACAGAGTTCTCATGCCGATCGACTGCAAAAACATTCGCGAGTTCATAAAGGGTTTGACAGCAATTTTGCAACCCAGAAAAGTTTCGGGGCTGCTTTGGGCCTAATGAAGCGCCTCGTTGTTTTGTTCGTTCTCGTCGGTTTTGTGGCTGAGGTCGTATTCGGCCAGGACGTTACGCCCACGCCCACGCCAGGACGAAAGCGAGGCTGGTTGAGCCGCATTCTTCACCCGTTTTCGCCAAACGTCGTTCCGCAATACAAAGAT
This sequence comes from Verrucomicrobiota bacterium, assembly GCA_046726875.1. GTDB lineage: Bacteria > Verrucomicrobiota > Verrucomicrobiia > Chthoniobacterales > UBA10450 > Udaeobacter. Next base: position 6,037 of record JBKPBJ010000036.1, on the reverse strand, counting down.
CCACGACTGCGTGGGCTCTCTCTCGATCTGCAAATCAATCCTCAAACCGTGAAGTTATCTGAAGTCCGCCAGCTCAGCGTGAAAGTGACACTGGCAAATCTGTCCAAACGCCCCGTCACACTCGATTTTCCGACGAGCCAGCGCATCGAAATCTATCTCATGGATTCCGCAGGCGAAGTCCTGACAAAGTGGTCTGAGAACCACGCGATCGCTGCAAAACCTGCGGCAATTTTAATTAACCCGTCCGAGCGTATCGAATACAACGAAACAATCTCGACGCGTGAGCTTACGCCCAACAAAGTTTTCATCGCCGAGGTTTTCTTTCCGCAATTTCTGGAGCTGCGGATTCGGCAAAAGTTCCTGGCGGTGCCCTGACGAAACAACGGCGTAATGGAGTAATGGCTTCTGAAGCACCCAGAACAGTCCAGCGCTCCAACACTCCATTACTCCTCTTTTCCGACTATCACATGCACCCACAAGGCCATCGTGTACAGCGATACACGCAGGAATTACTCCAGCCGTGGGCCGATTCGGCCCGGCGATTAGGGTTAAAGGATATCGCTTTCACCGATCACGACCGTTACCACGCGGGAATCGATTTTGATGAGATCAATCGGTTACGGGAACGAAATCCCGATTTGCAAATCCGCGCGGGGATCGAGTTGGACAACGATCCAATCCATTCACCGGCCGGCCGCAAATGGATCGGAAAACATTGGGACAAATTGGATTTTGTTCTCGGCTCGGTGCACTTCCTCGATCGCCCCGACCAGATGTTCGACAGCGTGCCGGATGGCGCGGCGCAATTCGATGACAGGAACATCGACGCGCTGTACGCTGACTACTTTCGCCGTCTCCGCGACCTAGTCGCGACTGGCCTCGTCGACTGTCTTGCCCATTTGGATCTGATCAAGATCCATGGTCATCGCCCGACGGCAGACATCGGCACACTGGTCAACGAGACACTTGAATTTATTCGTGCGCGTAATCTTGCGATTGAGCTTTCCACGGCCGGTTGGCGCAAACCAGTGAACGAACTTTATCCTGGCGATTCAATTATCGAGTTGGCAATGGAGAAGGGGATTCCATTTACCACCGCCTCCGATGCGCACTCACACGTCCAACTTGGTGAAAATTTTGCGAACCTCGCGCACAAGATGGCCGAACTCGGCATTCGCCAGGTTTGCATTTTTGAAAAGCACAAACGTGCCGAGGTGCCGCTACAACTGTAGATCGAGCTGCGATTGTCTCTCCGAAGAAAACGCCTGTTCTGTTTCCGGCGGCAGCGGCAAATCGAAGCCCAAACGTTGGGCAAGACGTTGGCACGTCTCGGGCGCGAATCCCTCGAAGTGATTTCCGGCAAATGCCCACACACTGCGCACGTCGGCAAGATGCCGCTGGATTTTGAGGCACCAACTTTCCAGCGCGGCTTCGCGTTTCCAGAGCAATTTTTCGTAACGATGGATGTGGCCGCCGTCGACGTTGTATTTGGTTGCGTAATCGCCAAGCAAACGCAGGTAAAGAAAATCAGTGGTGCATGGCAGAAATTCGAACGGCGCAAGGTTTCGCTCGTCGAGCGGGGTGGTATCGGCCCAGACCCAGCAGATACGGTACTTTTCCACTAGCCGAATAAATTGCGGCCGATGCCAGCCCGCGTGGCGAAACTCAATAGCGAATCGGAAATCCTGCGGCAGCTGACCGAGGAATTTGCGCAGCGCGTGTTTGCCCTCGGCTGCCGTGAGAGAAGGCGGGAGCTGAATGAGAACCACTTGGAGCTTCGGCCCGAGTGATTCGATTGCGCGGAGAAACGAATTCAACTCCGCCGCGCAATTGCGGAGACGACAGATGTGGGTGATTTGACGGGGAAGCTTGCAAGTAAACCGAAAGCTGGGTGGAGTCGTTTCGGCCCAGCGACGAACCGTTGCTTCAGGGGGAGCAGCGTGAAACGTAGAATCCACTTCGACGGCTGGGAAATGGCCTGCGTAAAATTCGAGCCAGTGAGACTCTGGCAAATCATGCGGATAAAAGACACCGCGCCAGTCTTCAAAGCTCCACGCACACGAGCCAATGCGTATTTTCTGCTGGTCGAAAAGATTCAAATGGAATCGAGAGAGTATTCGGTTTTGTCCGTCGGAAAAGATGTCACATCGGGAGAAGAGATTGCGGTGGAAACTTGACGGGCCGGATAAGTTAACTACCCTGCCACACTTGGATGCAACTTGTTATTCGCGGCTTTTTATTTCTCGCTGTTACACTGTTCCTTTTACCTGAGCCGGGCACCGCTTCCATCATTTTTCGGCCGGGCGAAAAAGCGAAGTACGTGCCTCCGGGCGAAGAGGAGATGAGCGGCAATGCGGCGGAGCTGTATCAGATCGGGCAGAAGGCGGAAAAGGATGGCGACAATAAACGCGCGATTAGGGCTTATAGAACCCTCGTCAGACGTCACCCGAAAGACGCGCTGGCCCCGACGGCACTGTATCGATGCGCTCAATTACAAGAACAGACCCGTAACTATACACCGGCAGCCGATTCATATCTCCAGCTGGTTGAAAGATATCCTAGCAGCCCGCATTTTGACGATGCCATCGAGGGCCAATTTCGTGTCGGTGAAATTTATCTGAATGGAAAAAAATTGAAGGTCTTGGGAATTCCGGTCGCGTCTGCGTTGGATCGCGCGGTGACTATTTTCGCAAACGTTGTCCGCACGGCGCCGTATGGAAAATACACGGCGCGAGCACAATTTGATATCGGCCTTGCGCGTGAGAAGCAGGGCGCCAACGACGCGGCGATCCAAGCTTACCAAGCGGTGGTGGACAAATTTCCCAACGAGCCGATAGCCGTGGATGCGCAATATCAAATCGGTTACATCTGGTTTACCGCTGCGCAGCTAGGCACAAATGATGCCGCTGCAGCAGCCAATGCGAAAACGGCGTTCCAGGATTTCATCTTCCACTATCCCAAGAGCGAGAAAGCGGCGCAGGCCCGCAAGAACCTCGATATTCTTGAGCACAAACAGACGAATAATTCTTACAAGGTCGCGAAGTTTTACGACAAACAAAAATATTATCGCGCTGCCGTCATCTACTACAACGAAGTCATTCGGCAGCAGCCAGGGTCAGAGGAAAGCAACGAGGCGAAGAAACGGATCGATCAATTGCGCGCCAAATTCGGTGATGCTGCACTTCAGCCGGCGATACCGGTGTCACAGAACGCCAAGAAAAAGACCGACGCCCACAGAGCGAGCACTGCTGGAACTGGATCCGCGAAGCCGGGCGCACCGAATAACGAAGCGCCTTTGCCTTCGTCGGAGCCGGATAGTTCGCTTCCGCCGCCGGCTTCGCTCTCGCCGGATACCACTACTGCGCCTGAACCTCTGTTGCCTCTGCCGGGCACGAGCACTGGTTCCGATCCTTCCAATGCTCCCGGAGGATCGGCGGCCCCCGAAGCGTCCGCCTCACCGGCGCCTTGAAAGCCTCACTTGCGACAGTCTTTTGTCTCGCGATTTCCGGTTGCCTTGGGTATCACGTCGGGCCGGTAAAGCCGTACTATCTGCGGGACGTTCACACCATTGCGGTGCCGACGTTTAAGAATCGCACGCTCGTGCCTCGCATCGAAGTTATGGTGACCGATACGCTGATCAAACAATTCCAACAGGATGGCACGTTTCAGATTACAAGTGACGACAAGGCAGACGCCAGCTTGAGTGGAGAAATATCTCGCATCAACCGGCTGCCAGCACGCTCGGTGCGTGGCAATGTACTGGCCACAACGGAATTTAACCTCGCGCTAACCATAAGATATTCGCTCACGGCACGAGACGGCAAACAACTGGCTGGTCCCGGCGACGTAACCGGTACCACCAGTTTCTTCGTCAGCAGCGACGTAACGACAGACGAACGACAAGCTTTGCCGCTCGCGACTGAGGACCTCGCCACCCGATTAGTTGCTCAACTAAGCGAGGGATGGTGATGAGATGAAAGGTGAAGAGAAGCTATGGGCCATCCTCAACGAGAAGCTCGACAATCTGCGCGCCACTAATCGTCTGCCTCAGGCGATTCGGGTCGCCGAAACGGCGCTCGAAGTTGCCAGACGCGCATTCAAAGGCAACCAGACCGCACTCGCCACGAGCTTTGAGAAACTAGGCCAACTGCTCGAACAAAAGGGAGATCACGCTGGAGCCGAGGCATATTTGCTGAAAGCGCATGCGATCCTTGAAAAAGGAAGCCCACCAGATCAGCGCGCCATCTACCGCTCGGCACGACGACTGGCGCTGCTCTTCGATACTCTGGGTCAATCCGAAGAAGCAATCGATTTCTACCAGAAAGCAATAGCTGCTGGAACCGACGTCGAAGACGTCCCCTATTCGGATATCGGGACCATGCTGAACAACGTTGCCCTGATTCTGCGCAAGTCGGGCCGGCACAAGGCGGCGGAACCGTGTTACTTGCGGGCCTTGGAGATTTATGAGAAGCAACTGGGACCTGACCACGCTGATGTGGCATCGGTGCTGAACAATCTGGCGGTGTTTTACACCAACGAACGCCGATACACCGAAGCCGAGAAATTACATCTTCGGGCGTTGGGGATCAGAGAGAAATTACAGCCGTGTCCGATAGCCGACATTGCTCAGTCGAAATGCAATCTGGCGGTGGTCTATCATTCGCGTGGTGATTACGCAAAGGCGGCGGAGCTGTATCAATCCTCACTTAAGAGTTGGGAGCAAGTAGAGGATGGGCCCTCGAAGGATTACGACATTGTCGTGTCCAATTATGCCGATCTCTTGCGTTCCCTTGGACAGGTGCGCAAAGCGCACCAATTAGAGGTACGCGCACGCAAGAAACGGTCGGGTTGAGTTACGCTGAGGTGTTTCTTCGATTTCAGCTTGCAGGTACGCTGCCCTGCCCGCATTGTAAGCCCCCGCTGGCTTTTGCTCGCGTGGCGGAACTGGCAGACGCGTACGGCTCAGGACCGTATGGGGCAACCCGTGGAGGTTCGAGTCCTCTCGCGAGCAGTTACTCTCGTCGCGCAATCAAGCCTTTCACAAGGAATCAGCAACTGCTCGATGCCGGTAGCGACCGCAGTTATTTATTTGGCGCCGGCTTTTCTTCTGGCTGCCCAGCGCGCCTTCATTAGCTCGGAAAGTCTCTTTCGGCCGGCAGGTGTAAGCGCGCCTTTTTTCCGACTCGAGGTTTTTTGTGTTCCTCCTGCTTTCCTTCTTGCCGCCCAGCGAGCTTTCATTAGCTGGGAAAGCTTCCTTCGGCCGGCTGGTGTGAGCTGACCTTTTCTCCTGGCAGGAGCTGCTCCTCCAGTGCCTCGCGTCCTTGCCCAACGAGCTCTAGCGGCTGCCGCAAGCTTCGCTCTTGTAGAAGGCGAGAAGTACCGTCCGGGTGCGGTCGGACCGGTTGGCCTTTGAGGTGCACCTCGCAAAAGAGATGAAAGGCGACGTTGCAGATTATCGATTTGCTGGCGAATTGAGATCGCTTCCTGTAGATCTTTAACAGATATGTCCATGACCGTAGATAGCCGTAGTTGCCGCATATGGCAATTAGTAATTTTATGGCGAGTTCCCGCTTTGTTCCTTAACGTTAGCTTGTTAGCTATGTCGTGAGTCACAAGAGGGGGCCTTAACAAATGCGCGCTGGCGTTCAAATGGCATGCTGACATGAGTACGGAACCTGCGCACGTTCGCGAAATGTTCGGCTCGATTGCGACGCGCTATGATCTCGCAAACCACGTGCTGAGCTGCGGCATTGATTTCTACTGGCGAATGCGCGCCGCTGAGATCGTCGCCGGGTGGCACCCACACACGATCGCTGATCTTGCAACTGGCACGGGAGATCTAGCGCTGGCCATGCAAAATAAATTGCCGAACGCGGAGGTGATCGGTGTCGATTTTCTGCCGGAAATGCTCGAGCTTGCCCGGCTCAAAGGTGTGCGGCAGGTGGTGTTGGCCGATGCGATGAAGCTCCCGTTTCACGATGCTTCGTTCGACTGTGTCACCATCGCCTTTGGCTTGCGGAACCTGGAAGACTGCTCA
>JBKPBJ010000035.1:0-4013 GCA_046726875.1 Verrucomicrobiota bacterium | reverse complement strand
GGACGTCGGCGCGCTTTACCAGCATCTGTCCAACGCCGGACAAACCGATCCCAATCCGAGTTTGAACCTGTTCGGCCCGCAGGTGGGCGTCACATACTCGTTTTAATGTGCTCTGTCATCCCGAGCGAAGTCGAGGGATCCCGTTGCGTCACCGATCGGGGTGCGGACACGAGATTGAAAGCCTGGCCCCGCCCCGAAAGCTTTCGGGGCTGCGTTGCAGCTTCGCTTCGCTCAGAACGAAACGGCCGGTAAGTTCGGCGATGGCTCCGCCCATAGAAAATGTGCTGGTCGTCAGGCGCAGTTTGTTCGACCAGCTTGGCAGCTTTGATGGCCTCAACTTCGAGCCGCAAAAATATCTCGAGGCGTTCCTCTCGCGTGGAAACAATTCCTTTCTCCCGCGCCCGGAAGCTGAGATCAATCCTGCCTACAAACAAATCATTCCCTATGCGCTGATCGCGTTTCAGAACAAGGTGGTTTACTATGTCCGCGGAAAGAAAGCCGGCGAACAGCGCCTGGTCGCAAAAGGGTCAATCGGAATCGGCGGTCACATGAACGAGACCGACGAATCGCTCTTTGCGATGGATGAGCAGGCGTATCGTGCGGGTGTGGAACGCGAAGTGAACGAGGAGATCAAAATCGATGCCCCGTTCGAAGATCGAATCGTTGCGCTTCTAAATGACGACAGCACCGAGGTCGGGTGCGTGCATCTCGGCATTGTTCACGTATTCAAACTGGCCGAACCGAAGGTGGAAAAGCGGGAAGCAATGATCACCGGTCTGACCTTTCTTGGCAAAGAAGAATTGTTCGCCCGTCGCGAAACCATGGAGACGTGGTCGCAGATTTGTCTGGATTCGCTCGACCGTTTGTTGGTGTAGCCGCTCCGGTAGCCGCTTCCCTGTCTGCCACGCCGGAGCTGGTGCGAAGGCGGGTGGGAAGCACATGGCTGACTTCTTTTACCCTCCAGCTCCGGGTGCAGGTGTAGATGCAGGTGGAGCTCCAGGTGCAGCTGTAGATTCGGGTGGACTTTGCGGTGCAGGCGCAGCTGGCGGCGGAGGCGGAGCTGCAGGAGCAGGAGCGGGTGCAGCCTGCTCTCTCTGCGGGATGAAAGCGATCTCGTCAATCTGCCAACGGCCGACGGGGTGCGAAATGGTGAGGTCCATATCGGCGTATTTCGCTGGATAGTATATCCGCGCATGGAAAGACCCGTGTGGCTCGAAGAATTGTGAATTAAATTCAATCTTGCCTTGAACGTCGACCGGGCGAACCGGCGCTCCAAGCCTTGCAATCTCGCCCATGAATTCCTGTTGCGCCGAAACCGGAAAATTCATGCGCGCCCGCGGACCGAGTTGCTCGAAGAATTTAATGTCATGCTCGACAGCAACTTTCTGGAACATTTTCTTGGCAAAGTCTGCTCCTTCTTTGGCCGAATTCTGTTTGTTGGAATTAAGCCACCACCACGCGCCACCAAGCAACGCCAGCACAATGATGACTAGAACCACAACCTGCCCGGATGATTTCCGTTTAGAACTTAATTTGAATTGTTTCATCTTCGTTTAGTAACCGAACCCCATGCTCTTGATTATTTCGCCATTACGAATGAGCACAGAATGTTTTTGCTTGCCTGTATAAGCGCCGAAACGATTTCGCGCATTCACGGTGAAATTAACGAGATAGCCGGACACAGCTTCGTTGCCCTTGCCCACATCGGATGGTTTTGGTTCTCCGTTCCACTCAATGCGCGCGCTATCCGGATCGATCAATTGTTTGTTGAGCCACTGCATGATGGTCTCCTTATAATTGGCGGGGTAAGGGCCGTAATGGGCTGTGTCCGCTGAAGGCGTTTGGGCATTTAAACTGCCGGCGAAAATCATTCCCAACGCTAGCGCGCAAATCAGCGACTTCGACACGAACGCTTTCATGTTTTTTCTTTACCATCGTCGACGGCGGCTAGTCCAGCGTAATGAGGCGGTAGCTGTCAAGCTTTACAACGGAAAGCGGTTTGCTTACGTCAAGGTGTTGCCGACGTCGTGCCCGTGAAGAAATTCTTGGCTCTAATTGCTATAGTCGCAGGATTGGTGGTCTCGTCTATGTCAGTTCTGTCGGACGAAACGCCCGCGCCGACTTCAATTCAAAGTCCCACGTCAGGCGTTACTGGAAGTAAATTCAGCGGCCCCGGCAACGACTCCCGCGCTCTGCAACAGTTGGCACCCCTTGATCCGGCTGCGGCGACACAGGCGTGGTTGGACAGTCTGCCGCAAGACAAGCGCGAAAAATCCGATGCCTACGTTGAGGGCGGTTACTGGCTAATTCTGTGGAATTATCTAGTCGCCGCTGGAGTCTCGATTCTGCTGCTGTCCTCGCGGATTTCAGCGCGGCTACGCGATTTTGCGGAACAGCTGACGAAGTTCACGACGCTTCAAGTCGCCTGTTACAGTGTGCTGTATTTGCTGCTCTTTTATGTCTTGAGTTTTCCGCTCAACGTTTACGAGCACTTCTTTCGCGAGCATCAATACGGCTTCGCAACACAGAGTTTCCCCGCGTGGTCTCGGGAGCAATTGATTGGCCTTGGCATCACGCTCGTCTGCGGCACGATCTTGTTCATCGTGCTCTACGCTGTGTTTCGGCAAGCATCGAAAACGTGGTGGATCTGGGGAACCGGCGTGGCCGTAGTTTTCTCGTTTGTTTTGGTCTTTATCGCACCAGTATTTATAGAGCCGCTCTTCAATACGTATAAACCGCTGACGAAGTCGGAAATTAGCGAGCCAATTCTCGCAATGGCACGGGCGAATGAGATCCCCGTAAAACAGGTCTTCGAGGTGGATGCCTCGCGTCAGACAACGCGTGTGAGCGCGAATGTCTCAGGATTCCTTGGCACAACGCGCATCGCGCTTAACGACAATCTGCTCAAGCAATGCACACTTCCGGAGATACGACTGGTCATGGCCCACGAGATGGGCCATTACGTTCTGAATCACGGCGCAAAACTCCTGACCTATTTGGGAATTTTCGTCCTCGTCGGATTCGCGCTCACCCGAATCCTGTTTGACGACGCCGTCAGGCGCTGGGGCGACAAATGGGGCGTGCGCGGGATTGCCGATCCAGCCGGACTTCCGCTGCTGGCATTGATTTTCAGCACATTGCTGTTTCTCGCCACGCCGCTTCTCAATACCGTGGTGCGCGTCACCGAGCGCGAAGCGGACGCTTTTGGAATCAACACCGCGCGTGAGCCCGACGGGATGGCGAAGGTGGCGCTTAAACTCGGCGCTTATCGCAAGCTGAATCCGACGCCGCTCGAGGAGTTCATCTTTTACGATCATCCCAGCGGCCGGGCACGGATTCGCATGGCGATGGACTGGAAAGCGGCAAATCTATCTGCGGGGGAAAGTCCGAAATCCGAATCTCGAAATCCGAAACAAACCGAGGAATAATTCCGTCAACCCATTTCGCGGGGATGCTGCGAAGGCGCGGCTGCGGTGGGCGGAGAGCCGCCCTTTCGAATCAACATCAAATTGCGAATGTAGATCAGCGAGTTGGGAAGATAGGCGAGGATGCCGACCGGATCGCGTTTGAAGATGAAGTAAAGACACATGATCACGCTGCCACCGATGCTCCAGTACCAAAACGAAACCGGAATGACGCTTTCGCCCTGCCGCTCCGAGGCGATCCATTGCACAAGGAAACGCATCGAAAACGTGGCGTTCCCGATCAGGCCGAGGATAACGAGGTAACTCCAGTCCAGCCCTAGGAATCGGTATTCTTTGCCAATCCAGGTGATTGCGATAAGTGCGAGTGTGTTCATAGCATGCGGTTGTTTAACGTTTCGCCTCTGCTTTCACAAGTCGCACGCTGTAGCCGAGGTCGCCGACCTCGGCTCGTGTATGCGCAACCTGGATGCGGTGCCGCGGTCAACGCCCGCGGCTACAACTCCCACTTTATCAATCGCAATTAATTGATTCGGCGATTTCGTACCGAAGTTGTCGCGATTTCATCCAGCGAACTCCCAGCAGGTCGCG
>JBKPBJ010000034.1:0-3332 GCA_046726875.1 Verrucomicrobiota bacterium | reverse complement strand
ATCTTTCGCGGCCCGTATAATCCCGGCGCCCACTCAGCGATGAAAGTCCCGTCAGGTCCGAGTTTCTGAACGCGGTGCTTGGAGCCTATCTCCGCGACGTAAATGTTGCCCGCGCGATCAGTTGCGATCCCATTCGGGTCTGTAGTTGCTATGCCGGTAACGAACGTTCCGTTTGGCGAAAATTTCTGGATCCGCCCGTTGCCAGTGTCGGCGACAAAGATATTTCCCGCAGTATCGACTGCAAGGCCGTGGGGGTTGTCAAACTGACCTTTTCCGCGTCCGTGTCCGCCTTCGAAACAGGTTACCGGCGGCTCTGATAAATCCATGCTTGCGACGTTTACAGGGATCAACTCTGGAACCTTGTAAATGACCAATTTGCGATATCGATTTTCCTTGTCCTCGTACACCTTTTGAAAATACCTGACATAAAGATATTCGTTGGCATCCTTGGTTAGCTCTCCATGCCGCACCCCATCATCAAATGCCACGTAATCGATGTGGTTTTGCTTGAGCAACTCAAATACCCGCCGCGGGTTTTTGCTTTCGAGAATCTGGCGGTAAATCGCTTGGCGTTTGGCAGGATCAAATTCGGCCAGTGAATCATGCGCGCCAAGGAATATCCTTCGACCGGCAAGCAGCACCGGATGGCTGAGGAATCTGTCAGTGAGAAAAACGTCCTTCGGTTTCGTGTTTTTGCAGAGCCATCTCACCAAGTCATCTTTCTCATAATTCACCTCTACATAGGAGCTATTACGAATTGGGAAAAGATCGATGACGCCTCCGGCAACGATCGTCGCAGTCAGCGCTATTGCGGTGACAGGGCCCATAATCGGCGACTTTTTGAGCTTCCATAGGCGCCACAGCCCGTAAGCGGCAAACAAATTCGCCACGATCACCCAGATATTCAGAAAATTGTAACCTGCCGATGTTTTGATGCTCAAGCCGGTGCAAACGGTAAGCAGAAACAAGCTGCACAAGGCCAGGAAGAACCGCCATTGAATCCATGAGGCGAGAATGAGCGCAACAATTATGACAGGCCATTTCGTACCAACCATCGAGCCGACGTAAGCAATGACTTTCGTGACGGCGGGATTATTGAGAATGCCGCCCTCGTGAAATAGCGGCTGTTGAGGGGCGATACCTTCCGACCGCAAGAAAAAGAGCTGTGGCAAACCCACCACCACCCCAAGGATTCCGAGCAGCAGCACTTGCAGCCGATATGGAAACAGGATCACCAGAAAAAGCAGCACGGCAGCCGCGGCAGTGAAAACGGGGCTGCTCCAAAGCGGCAAGGCACCCAGCAAAACGCCTGAGAAGATAAACGCACTGGCAGATACAAGCAGGTTCCTCGCCTTCCATGACTGGTGTCGAGACAAATCCGCCTCCTGTTGAGCTTCACCAGACTCGCTGTTTGCTGTTTGGCTATTAGCTTGCGCCTGCGGCAGCCTTTGCCGGTAATGATCAGCCAAGAAGATCAAGACAAGCAGTAACACTCCCATGGCGTCTGCAAGGTGCCGCTGGTTTACGAAAACGACCGGCGACCCAGATGATTGAGATTTCAGAAGAGGAACAAACGCCAGGGAGCCCGGAAAGAAGAAAAGCGCCGCCCCGATGCGTCCAACGACGCGAGAGTTGAAGAGCAGTTCGCCTAGCGTAATGACCAGTGCCAGCATACTTATCAGGCCGAGTACGCTCAGTGCACCAACGCTCCAAGCTAGGTTTAGCCCAACAAATTCCAGATTGCCGACCTGAAAATAGAAAAGAAAATCATAAGGAAGCGGTTGTCCGGCGTAGTACGGGCATTCGGGCGGGAAGTTGTGCCCGAGGGCAAAACTCTGCGCGATTGCTGACTGTAGAGCAAAGTCGGTAGCCTCTATTCCAGAGACGCGTATCCGGCCCTGCTTGTTGACATAGAGCGTTCCCATCAACAGAACGCACACCGCGATAAACAAAGCGCCGAGCGTGATCCAGTCGTAAACCGTCCGGCCGGGTGCGCGCGGTTCAATCATCTGAACTTTAGGGGATTTTCTCGAAACCCAGAAAATCGCCGCAGCCGCGGCTACGAAAAACAAAAGGTCTGCCCACAGCAAAGGTTCAGCTGTATGGCCAAAAGCCAGCCCTGCTAGGTACGTGAACCACGTGCTGAGCAAGATACCAACCAATATGGCCCCTGCATAGCGGTGCGGCACGGACACGAATCGGTAAAAGCGCCGGCAAAGAAGGTCGCCCAGAGCTATCGCTACTCCCAGATAAATCAGAGCGAACATTGCAGAGAGTCGATAGCTGATCCGCCTTCGTGAAGGCTACGGCGGACAGATAGTCGATAGTTGATAGCAGAACCGAACCGATCCAGCCTCACTGATTCAATTCGATTACGCTTACGCGATTCCCGGCCATGTTTAGGACGTAGAGCTTCCGATCTATCAAAGCTAACGCGGACGGTCCTTCGAGCTTGTCAGGTGGTTTTGGCATCAGAGCGCCCAGCCTGATTCCTTTCAAATCAAAGATGATCACTGCACTGGTGTATGCGCTCGAGGCGTATAGCCGGCCTCTCTGTGGATCGATGGCTAGGTCTTCAAGCCCTAGCGTCTGTCCCCACTCGGGGATTGACCATTTGGTTAGAAACTTCCCGTTTAAATCAAACACCTGTATGCGGCTGTTTAGCGGGTCGGCAACGTATAGTTTGTTGTTCATAGGATCGACCGCGACCGAACTAAGGCCTTTGAACTGTCCATCGCCACTTCCCTCGCTGCCCCAACTGGCAAGGACCTGACCATCGGGACTGAACTTCACGATTCGGTTGCGACCTGAATCGACCACATAAACTGAATCGTCAGGGCCAATGGCAATCCGGCGCGGCCCGTATAATCCAGGTGCCCACTCAGCGATGAAAGTCCCGTCAGGTCCGAGTTTCTGAACGCGGTGCTTGGAGCCGATCTCCGCGACATAAATGTTGCCCGCGCGATCAATTGCGATTCCATTTGGCGCTTCAAATTGTCCTATGCTCGTAACGAAAGTGCCGGTTGGCGAGAATTTTTCGACGCGCCCGTTATTCGTATCCGCGACCAGAACGTTTCCGTTGTGATCAACAGCAATTGCAGTGGGAGAATCAAATTCGCCTTTCCCGGTGCCTCTGCCTCCCTCAAACATGTTAGTTCCACCGTGTGGCAGAGAACTGAACCGGGGAAGCTGCGTTCCCGGCGCCTGCAGAGGAGTCGCAGGGAATGCGCTCACGCCTTGCTGAAACTGCTGAATGTTCTTGTTAGGGATGTTCAATACGTAGAACGTCCTTCCTCTGGCGCCAAAGGAAAATGAAAGCGAATCCTCCGTTC
>JBKPBJ010000033.1:0-5761 GCA_046726875.1 Verrucomicrobiota bacterium | reverse complement strand
CGATGCATTTGAAACGGTTCGTGTGGCCTAACAACCAGTTGGCCATGTAACCGCCGTAACTCGCGCCCAGTGCCGCCTCGCGGTTCTTGTCGATGAACGGATAAGTCTTCTCCACGTAATCGAGCCCCTTCATCAGATCGATATACGGTTTCCCGCCCCAATCGCCGCTGATTGAATCGGTAAACTTCTGCCCATAACTGGTCGAGCCGTGGAAATTGATCATCACCACGACGTAATTGCCCGTCGCGGCGAACAACTCCGCGTTCCAGCGATACGTCCACTCATTTCCCCACGCCCCTTGCGGCCCGCCGTGAATCAAAAATTTCAGCGGATATTTCTTGTTCGGATCAAAGCCCGGCGGCTTCACTATGAACCCCTGCACGTGATCGTCATTCGCGCCCTTGAAGGTGAAGGACTCCAGCGGCTGCATATCGATTTGCGATAACAATGCGTCGTTCATGTGAGTGACCTGAGAGGGTTCAAACCTGTTGTCTATATCGGGACCATGAGCGCGCCAGATTTCAGTTGGAAAAGTGATAGACGCCCTCGAGAAGAAAAGCGTGCGGTTACTGAAGATTAGATCGTCAGCATGTAGATAGACGATTTTTTGCGGTTCCCCTTCGTTTACCACTCCAAAAAGTGGCGACTCACCGTGATCTTCAGCACTAAAGAAAAGACGAATGTTGTCGGAATCTCTGTCCCCCTGGCCTTTATCCCACCACGTGAAGCTTCCGACCGAGCGATCAAACTTGTCCGTCAAATCGCGTGTCTGTCCTGATTGTCGGTCTTGGACAAGGAGCCGCCATTTGTCGGCTTCGAAGCCGGCGCGCGGTTGCGAGCGCCATGCCAGATATTTTCCGTTCGGCGAATAGAGCGGTGTAGTGTCGCTTCCGGGACTGGTGGAAATTTTTTTCGCGGTGCCTCCGCTAATCGGCACGACAAAGATTTCGTTATTCGTGCTGATAGCTTCGACCTCGTCGATGTTGCTCGTGTATGCGACTTCCTGCCCGTCGGGTGAAATTGCATACATGTCCTGGCCGCCTAACGAGAATGGTGGTACATCGTGATCGCCAGGCGTGAGATCTCGTGGTTGTAGCCGCTCGCCTGTGGCGAGCGTTTGCGGCAACGGCGACCCACCCTGCGCCGGCCACAGGCCGGCGGCTACAGCAGTAACGTGGATCACAAACAAATGGCTGCGCTTGAATTCCGTGAACGCGTTCCAATGCCGATAGAACAAACGCGAAAAGATTTTCGCTTTCACTTTGCTCTTCTTCAGTTCTTCGTCGCGTTGCTTGTTGCACGCGTCATCTTTGCAATCTGGATAAACCGTCGACACGAACACGATGTTCTTCCCGTCCAGCGACCAGATTCCGCCATCCGCGCCCGTCGAGACATTCGTCACCTGATGCGGCATGCCGACAAGCGCACCTGCGTTCGAATCGAAATCGCACATCCAGATCTGCGTCGGGTCAGTCGCTTTCGATGTCCAGATCAATCGTTTGCCGTCCGGTGAAAACCGCGGCCGCTCCTCGTGATTCGGTGTTGGGTTCAGCCGCTGCGATTCACCGCCGCTCGCCGGCACGATCCACAAATGCGAAACCCTCGTGTTCGCTTCCAGATCGGCATCTACGCAATCGAATACGACCCATTTCCCATCCGGCGACGGCACCGGCGCGCCGACGCGCTTGAGTTTCATCATGTCCTCAAATGTGAAAGGGTGCTTCGCGTTTTGAGCGAGAGCTGAAGTGGCGAGCGTGAGAATGAGTGCGAGCAAAATTTTCATGAGCCGCAAAGCTTCCGTTTAACTCACAGCGGCGCAAGGAGCGTTCCGGGGAGCGCACGCCTCTGGCGTGCTGGCGATCGCATTCTGCGATCGCCAACTTTGCCAAGTGTTCGAACAAGTCGCGCTACGCCTCGACTCAAAGGAAAGTTCGTCGCCGCAGAATGGGGCGACCGCTACCCAGAATGCATTCACGCGCTCTTGTCATTCTGAGCGAAGTCGAGGAGTCTCTGACTAGTTCAAAAAATCAAGAGATCTCTCCACTTCGGTCGAGATGACAGTAGAATAGCGCAATGGCTCACGTAACAATCGAAACGATCAAGAACGGCCCGTACATCGTGACGGGCGAAGTGGAATTGATCGACGCCGACGGAAACAAATTCCAGGTGGAAAAACGAATGGCGCTTTGTCGCTGCGGCGCATCGACCGAGAAACCATTTTGCGATGGCACGCACTCGAAAATCGGCTTTAAAGCTGCTGAGAAAGCGGTGCCGGAATCAAAGGAATGAACCAATGTTTGATGTAAGATGTTTGATGTTTGATTTGACTGCACGCGCGCGCAAATGAGGCGAGACATGAAACGCGTTGGGATTTGTATCGGCTTCGGTGTTTTTTCGATTTTGCTCGGGATAAGCGCGGCACAAGCCGAGAAAATTTCGCTCGTCGGCGCCACGGTGATTAATCCCGCTGACGGCAAAGTGCTGCCGAATGCCACGGTCGTCATCAATGGCGACAAGATTGAACGGGTCTCGATGGGCAAGCAGGACGCCGCCACGCTCGGCAGACAGGTTAGTTGCGTCGGCAAATTTATTCTGCCGGGTTACATCGACACACACGTGCACTTCTTTCAATCAGCTGATTTGTTCACACGGCCAGACGGTGCCGATTTTAACAGCGTTCGCCCGTACAAAGACGAAGTTGCGTGGATCAAATCGCATCTTGACGACGTCTTCGCGCGCTACATCCGCAGCGGCATCACCAGCGTCGTTGATGTCGGCGGACCGATGTGGAATTTCGAGGTCCGCAAGAAGGCCAACGCAACTGCGAAAGCGCCGCGCGTAGCCGTGGCGGGTCCCCTCATCTCAAGCGTCTCGCGCGAGAAACTCGATCTCGGCGATCCGCCAATCGTGAAGATCGACACGCCCGATCAGGCGCGCCAGTTCGTGCGCAAACTGGCGGAACAAAAACCGGATCTGGTGAAGATCTGGTACATCGTGGACAAAGATCATCCCGTCGATGCCTTCCGGCCTATCGTGCGCGCGACAATCGAAGAAAGTCACGCGCACAAAATTCGCGTTGCGGTGCACGCGACCGAGCTCGAGACCGCGCGGGCCGCAGTGGAAGAAGGCGCGGACGTGCTTGTGCACAGCGTGATTGATCAGCCAGTCGATGACGCGTTTGTGACGCTGCTGAAGGATCGCCACGTCATTTTGTGTCCGACGCTGGTGGTGTTTGAACGGTACGGCCGAACGTTTTCGCACCAACTGAATCTCACTCCAGAGGAACAAAAGTGGGGGAACCCGGAAGTGATCGCGTCACTCGACGTGACAAAGATTCCGCAGGAGAAATTGCCGCAGAGAGTCAAGGATGCGCTTGCTGATCCGAAGGCCGCACTCGATCGGATCAAGAAAACGTACGATGTCGCTTTGCCGAACTTGAACAAGCTTGAAGACGGCGAGGTGACCATCGCCTCGGGAACTGATGCGGGAAACATCGGGACCATCCACGGCCCCGCGCTCTTCCGTGAATTTCAATTGATGAAAGAAGCCGGACTCACGCCGATGCAGATTCTGCAATGTGCGACGGCAAACGCGGCGCAACTTTTCGGCGGTGAAACCGGTGCGCACATTGGCAAAATGGAACACGGTTATTTCGCCGATCTTGTGATTCTCAATTCGAATCCGCTGGATGACATCAGGAATGCTTCCGATATCGATACTGTGATCAAGAACGGCGTGGTTTATCCGGTAGATGCTATTTTGAAATGACCGGTCTGGGTAGCGCACACGTCTCGCGTGCTGGCGAGCGCGTCCTCGCGATCGCGAACTTTTGTTCGTGTCATGCAACGACTGAAGTCTCGTCGTGCGAAAACCCTGTTTCGGCGCGACGCCGAAACCAACACGCGAGACGCGTGCGCTACCCAATGACCGCGTCAGCGCGCGACGTAAAATTTCTTGCTCCCTTGCAGCAGTCGCCTGAAATTTTTCCCTATGGCTACGCACCCAACTGAATACGCGCACCCGGAAGCGCTGGTGGAGACTGATTGGCTGGATAAACATCTCAAGGATGACGGGATCCGGATCATCGAGTCGAACGAGGACATCTTGCTTTATGACACCGGGCATATTCCCGGCGCGGTGCACATCGATTGGCGGGCCGATCTTCAGGATCCGCTGATTCGCGACTATATTTCACCGGAGAAATTTGCGCGGCTTTGCAGCCGTCACGGCATAACGCCGGAAACGACGTGCATCTTCTACGGCGACAAGGCAAACTGGTGGGCGTGTTACGCGCTTTGGGCGTTCCGGTTGTTCGGTCATCACAAGGTAAAGATTCTCAACGGCGGTCGCGACAAATGGAAAGCGGAGGGCCGCCCGATGACGCGGGAAGTTCCAAAGTACGCGGAGACAAAGTATCCGGTGCCGAAGAAACGCTTCGACGAGGAGATCCGCGCATTTTTCGATGAAGCGCTCGCGCAAAGCAAAAGCGGCAAACCGCTGATCGACGTGCGTTCGCCGGGAGAATATCGGGGCGAGATTACGCACATGCCCGAGTACCCCCAGGAGGGAGTGCTGCGCGGCGGCCACATTCCGGGCGCGAAAAGTATGCCGTGGAAAACGGCCACGAATGACGACGCCACATTCAAGCCGGCTGCGGAACTGGCAAAGATCTATTTCGAGCAATGCGGAGTCAGTCCCGAGAAAAACACGGTCGTGTATTGCCGGATTGGCGAGCGCTCCAGTCACACCTGGTTTGTGCTCACTTATTTGTTAGGCCTGAACAACGTTCGCAATTACGACGGTTCCTGGACCGAATGGGGGAACAAAGTCGGCGCGCCGATCGAAAAGAGCGCGTAGCGACTGCAGCCGTAAACTCTGGGGAGCCCACGCGCCCTCCAGAAGTTCAAACGCGCCCGGTTTTTTCAAGAAGCTCATGAATTAGCTGCATTCCCGTTCGCTCTTTCTTGCTGGAGCGGAGCTTCGCAATCGAGCGCTGAATTCGCCGTGTCCAATTTAAGTTTGCCCGTGTCCCGGGGACATTGAACCGGTATTTGCGCGCGAGCAGATCGGTGATCATGACCACGGCAATCCAGGAGTTACATCTGAAAAGCGCGTCCATCACCGCGGGATAAAAATCTTTCTGGTAATCGAGTTGATCGATCGTTGAATTGAGCCCGGCAAACAGAGCGATCTCCTCCAGTGTAGCTCGCGCTTGTGCTCCCGTGTCGGACTCTGGCCGCTCAAGCGCTTGCTCCCACAATGCGCGAATTGGTTCGTGATCGTGTGTTGCGTAGGTAGCCACGGATAAGCGTTCGTATCTGTCCCCGGGAATGATCATCCCATCGCGCATTTCCCACTGCGGAATTTTGAATCCGGCAATGCCAAGTGATTGCAGATTCGGCCGCACGTACTGGGGCACGACGCCCAGATCTTCGCCGACCACGCGCGCGGCGCCAGCTTCTTGTAACACGACGCGGAGATATTCTTCGCCTTCGTGCTTGTTCACTTCGCGGTTTTCAGGCGTATCGTCATTGCGCGGACTAAAATGCGGCGCGCGACCGCCGGTTCGTTCGAGCATCTGCTGTTGATTCAGCGGCAGGAATTCTTTGTTCCTCTGAGGTCGCCAGGGAAAGGCGTAGATGCGATAAAATCCCTGGACGTGATCGATCCGGAACAGATGAAAGATCCGTCGGGTGGCGCGCACGCGTTGGCGCCACCATTGAAAATTGTTCGCGCGCATGGCGCTCCAGCGATACAGCGG
>JBKPBJ010000032.1:0-5138 GCA_046726875.1 Verrucomicrobiota bacterium | reverse complement strand
GTCTGTCTCATTCCCACAACGATCGGCGGATTGCTTAGCTCCATCGGCATCGCGGGCATGGATCGCGTGCTTCAGCGCAATGTGCTGGCGATGAGCGGACGCGCCGTTGAAGCAGCGGGAGACGTGGACGTTTTGCTACTGGACAAGACCGGCACGATCACGCTCGGCAATCGCATGGCTGTTGCGTTTCATCCGGCGCCAGGTGTTTCCGCCGACGATCTTGCAGCGTCTGCGCAATTAAGCTCGCTGGCTGATGAAACGCCCGAAGGACGCTCCATCGTCGTGCTGGCCAAGGAGAAATTCGGATTGCGGGCGCGTGAGATGCACGACTTGGAGGCGACGTTTGTGCCCTTCACTGCTCAAACTCGCATGAGCGGTGTGGATCTTCATGCCAATGGCGCGGAACCAAGGATGCGGATCCGCAAAGGCGCTGCCGACGCGGTTCGCGGGTTCATCGAATCGGCGGGCGGAATGTTTCCACAGCCGGTGACGAAAACAGTGGACGAAATTTCGCATCGCGGCGGCACGCCGCTCGTCGTCGCCTCGGACATGCTGACGCTCGGTACGATCGAGCTGAAAGACGTCGTGAAAGGCGGAATCAAGGAACGGTTCGCGCAATTGCGCAAAATGGGAATCAAAACAGTGATGGTCACCGGCGATAATCCGTTGACGGCGGCCGCGATTGCAGCCGAAGCAGGCGTCGACGATTTCATGGCGCAAGCGACGCCGGAACAAAAACTAAAACGGATCCGCCGGGAGCAAGCCGAGGGTCACTTGGTTGCGATGACCGGCGACGGCACAAACGACGCACCGGCGCTTGCGCAGGCGGACGTGGGTGTTGCCATGAACACCGGCACGCAAGCAGCACGGGAAGCCGGCAACATGGTCGATCTCGATTCCAATCCAACGAAGCTGCTCGACATCGTTGAGATCGGAAAACAGATGCTGATCACACGCGGTTCACTCACCACCTTCAGCATCGCGAACGACGTGGCTAAATACTTCGCGATTATCCCGGCAATGCTGATGGGCACATTTCCCGCTATCGCGCCGCTGAATATCATGCATCTGCACACCCCGACCAGCGCCATCCTAAGCGCTGTCATTTTCAACGCGCTAATTATCATCGCACTGATCCCGCTGGCGCTCCGCGGCGTTGCTTATAAACCGATGGGCGCGCTCGCCGTCTTGCAGCGTAACCTGCTCATTTACGGTTTCGGCGGCCTCATCGTCCCATTCATCGGAATCAAACTGATCGATCTCATTATCACTGCGTTTCATCTGGCCTAACAAATGAAAGAATTCTTTTCCCATATTCGCGGCGCAGTCGTATCAACGCTCGTGCTGGCAGCAGTCTGCTGCGGACTCTACCCGCTAATAGTATTCGGAATTTCACAGGCCTTCTTTCGCGACCAGGCCAACGGCAGTTTGATTACCGGTGCAGATGGGAGCGTCCGCGGCTCGAAGTTGTTAGGCCAGGCGTTCGCAGATCCGAAATATTTTCACCCGCGTCCTTCCGCCGCCGGCAATGGCTACGACGCGACAAGTTCCGGCGGCAGCAATTTGGGGCCGACCTCTCAAAAACTGGACAATGCGATTAAGGAACGAATAGCGGCGTATCGTGCTGAAAATGGCCTGAGCGAAACCGAGCCTGTGCCAGCAGATGCAGTTACCGCATCGGGCAGCGGCCTCGATCCAGAGATCAGTTTGCGTAATGCCGAGCTGCAAATCGTGCGCGTGGCTAAAGCCCGCGGCTGGAGCGAAGACAAAGTTCGCGAACTCGTCCAGCAAAACACCGATGGGCGTGATCTCGGCGTCTTCGGTGATCCCGGGGTGAACGTTCTGCAATTAAACCTCGCGCTTGATCAGCAGCACTGATGAAAACAACGCAGTGCTACGTCTTCATGTTCGTAGCAATTCCGCAACAGTGGTTGCGGGCTCCCAGCACGTTGGGGAGCGCGGGCATTTTGCCCGTTGTGTTCGGCATGCTTCCGAATAACGCGCACCGCGGCACGCCTCGCGCTGCGGGGAGGAATTTGCGGATTATGTGGGCTGCTCAAAAAACCGCCGACAATATGCCCGCGACAGCAAGCAACCTGCCCGCGCTCCCGGATCATCTGTTCTGGACATGGTTCGTCGATAACCCGCGGCCTGTTCGCAAATCGTCATGACCAGAACGGTTATTACGTTTGTGGCTTTCGCCCTGGCGGCCGAACAGGAGGTTTCTGGCGAGCCAAGTCCAACGCCAACGCTGGATAAATCGCAATACACTCTCTTCAACCCAACACCGATCGATTTGCGGCGTCCGTACAACACAGATCGACCGAGCAAGACCGACACCCCGTACACGGTCGACGCCGGCGTTTTCCAAATCGAAAGCGATGTGGTGAACTGGACACTCGATTACGAAAACGGCGTACGGACTCGCACATGGATCGTTGGCAACAGCAATTTTAAGCTAGGCCTAACGAATTGGATGGATCTCCAAGTCTTCCCGCAATTTTACGTGAACACGCGCACCAGCGGACCTGCGTTTGGAGAACCGGTAGACCACGACGGGTTCGGCGATACTACGGTGCGGTTGAAAATCAATCTTCTTGGAAACGACGGCGGAAAATCGGCTATCGGGTTCCTCTCGTCATTGAAAATACCGACCAACACGGGCGATACCGGAAACCATGTTTGGGAGCCGGGCTTTGAATTACCTGTGAATTACTCCCTGTCATGGGGTTTCACACTGTTCGCTCAAACGAGGATCGATATTCTCGACAAACCTCGCAGCAGCAACATGCGTGTGCAGTGGCAGAATCCAATCGGACTCTCACGCACGATCGTCGGAAGTTTGAGTGGCTATCTTGAATTTTACGACGCGGTCGGGACCGGCCCATGGGTCGGCACACTGGACACTAGTTTGATCTATCAAGTCAGTCCGAATTTTTCCATTGATGTGAATGCGTTCTTCGGGCTCACAGATAGCGCTCCCGATTACAATGTGTTTAGCGGTTTTGGCTATCGCTTCTAAGGTCCAAATCATGTTGGGCCCGGGGTTTGCGTAAGGATGCGCACGTGCGCATAGCGCAACACAGGCGTAAGATGACCACATGAATGACCCGGAGCGGCCCGACCCGGATGCGTTGCTTGCGCAGATGCAGCGGAAAGAAGCGCAGTCGGCTCGCGGCAAGCTGAAGATTTTCTTCGGCATGTCGCCGGGTGTGGGCAAGACGTACGCGATGCTCCAGGCGGCGCGGCAGAAACAGGCGGAGGGCTGCGAAGTTGTGGTCGGTATTGTCGAAACCCATGGCCGCAAAGAGACCGAAGCCTTGCTGGAAGGAATGCCGATCATGCCGCGACTGCAGGTCGAATATCGCGGGACGTCTCTGACCGAAATGGATTTGGATGCGATTCTCACCTGGCATCCTGAGCTTGCTGTTGTTGATGAGCTGGCGCACACCAACGCGCCCGGGTCGCGGCATCCAAAGCGTTATCAGGACGTCCTCGAGCTGCTCGATGCGGGCATCAATGTTTATACCACGCTCAACGTTCAGCACGTCGGCAGTCGCAGCGACACGGTTCGTCAAATCACAGGCGCGCCGGTCAGTGAAACCGTTCCCGATTCGGTTCTCGATCTTGCCGACGAAATCGTCCTTGTCGATCTAACGCCCGAACAACTGTTGTCGCGTTTGGCTGAGGGAAAAGTCTACCTCGGCGAACGCGCTGAATGGGCGGCAAAAAATTTTTTCCGCGAGAGCAACCTGACGGCTTTGCGCGAAATGGCGCTCCGCGTTGTGGCCGAGCACGTAGATCGCGATCTGCGCGAGATCATGTCGGAGCAAAGAATACTAGGTCCGTGGAAAAGCGCCGACCGATTGCTGGTTGCTGTCAGCGCCAGTCCGTACTCCGAGCGATTGATTCGTTATACGCGCCGGCTCGCCTCGTCGATGGAGGCATCGTGGATCGTGGCAACCATCGAAGGTCCTCGGCCGCTTTCGCAGGAGGAACAGACGCGGCTGACTCGATATCTGGCACTGGCGCGTCAGCTTGGAGCGGAGGTGATTACGACGCCGGGCAGGGATGTTGCTGAAGCGTTGCTGCGTGTCGCCCGAGAAAACAATGTTACGCAAATTATAATGGGAAAACCACTGGGGACGCCGTGGTTCAGTTTTTTCAAGCCTGATTTGTTGCGCTGGCTCATACGCAATAGCGGCAACATCGATATTCACATGATTCCCTCCGAAGAAGGCGCGCAGCCGAGGCGTGACTCGCTCGAAGAACGTCTGGCGCGTACGCCATGGCAGGACTTTGGAATTGCGCTCGGCATTGCCGCCGGCGTGACTGGTTTCTCATTGCTGATCGCCAACTTTATCGACTACCGAGCGATCGCTCTCTTTTATTTGTTTGCCGTCGTCCTCGCCGGAATGCGACTGAGCCGCTGGCCAACGTTCGTTCTCGCCGGCCTAAGCGCGCTGCTGTGGAATTTTCTATTCATTCCGCCGCGTTTCACGTTTTACATCAGCAAGCTCGAGGACTTCATGATGTTCGGCGCGTATTTCGTCATCGCTGTGGTCATCGGACATTTAGCAACGCAATTGCACGAACGTGAACAAGCCGAACGCCGCAGGGAAGAACGCGCCACCGCATTATACCAGCTGACACGTGCGCTGGCGGCCAGCCGCGATCTTAGTCAAGCGCTCCCGAAAGTTTTGCAGTTGATCAGAGATTTCTTTCAAGCGGATCCGGCAGTCTGGTTGCGTGATGAGAATGGCCTGGCGCAGCATCCCGCCAGCACGTTCGCGCCCTCGAAAAAAGACGAAAGTGTCGCGATGTGGGCCTTCCAAAAGAAACAAGCCGCGGGGAAATCAACCGACACGCTTCCTGATTCAGAATGTCTGCACGTTCCGCTCGTGGCCGGCGACCGTTCTGAGGGTGTGCTCAGCGTCCGGCTGAAAACGCTGCCTACATTGGAGCAGCGCGAATTGCTGGACGCGTTCGCCGCGCAACTGGCTGTTTTTGTGAACAAGGAACGCGCGCTGCAGGAGAGCCGCGAAGCTCAGGTCGCCCGGGAATCGCAGAAATTGCAAAAGGTCCTTTTCGATT
The DNA here is from genome assembly GCA_046726875.1 of Verrucomicrobiota bacterium. Taxonomy (GTDB): domain Bacteria; phylum Verrucomicrobiota; class Verrucomicrobiia; order Chthoniobacterales; family UBA10450; genus Udaeobacter. The sequence continues at coordinate 44 of JBKPBJ010000032.1, read as the reverse complement.
CCGTATCGCATGAGTTAAAGACACCACTCGCCGCAATGAGCGCC
>JBKPBJ010000031.1:0-6059 GCA_046726875.1 Verrucomicrobiota bacterium | reverse complement strand
TGTCCCCAGCCGAAACCGACCGTGGCGAAGATCTTGTCCTTCTTTAGGGGGAACGTCACATAAGCTTTCCCCGGAACATCGAAAGCATTCCCACTGACGTCATCTTGGAAGTACACTCCAGGATCGGCCTCGACGCTGATTCCGGCGTGGTCCTTCACGTCGTACTCCAGAGCCAGGTGTCCATAGAGCGCCTGCAAGTGATCAGGCAAGCCGTTGTCTGTCCCGCCAAAATCGTATCGTTCGTATTCGACGCCGGCTCGAAAGTACCAGTTTCCCTTGATTAGAAACCGATGGTCATAGCTGAAATCGTTATAAAGCGAATCACCATGACCGAGCTTCGACTCTTCAAAATCGCTCTGGAAAGTGTAGGTCGTCTCGTAGTTGAAAAGATTGTGTGAATTTTCGTCCGCCGGCGCAGGTGAAGGCTGAAGAATAACTTCCGCTGGTCCCGCCGCGGCCGACGCAACTCCGAGGGCAAACAGTATTGCGAGGTTTCGAAATGTCTTCACAGGTTAAAGCGATTTGGTCATCGACAAATCGGATAAAGGAGGTGAAAGCGATGTATCGGAAGCCCACAATTTTATCAAGGACTATTTCACTCGAATCGAGCCTTGCTGAGGTGTTGGTGGTGGGATTCAGCCGCATCGCACTAGGCGCGCATTTTCTCACGGATGTGCTGGCGGCAATTGTTCTCGGTATTCTCGGGCTCATCTTGTGAATGGTTCTTGGAAAATCCATCCGACGAAGAACCGTTGCTGCAGCGATTCCAGTCGCTGGCAGAGTGCAATTACAGCGCTGAGTAACCGGCGAGCCGTCCGCACTCAGATCGAGTTGGCAACCGAAGCGGTTGCCCTACTATTCACAATTCGTCGCTGAATCAGCGTCAACTCGCAGCGGCGAAGCGTATCGCATGAAAGGTGGAAAAAGAGTCCGGATCGTGTTTTATCTGCTCGTCGCCGCAGGCGCTGCGCTATTCACTTTCCTGCTTATTCACCAGGGTGTGCCGCAGGTTATGGCGGCGTTCGCCTCTGCCGGGTGGTGGATTGCAGCGGTCGTGTTTTATCACTTCGCAGTCCCAGTGTTGCTGGACGCGTTCGCATGGTGGTCTCTCTTTCCGAAATCAGAGCGTCTTTCGCTGTGGGAACTGTTTTGGATGCGTTGGATCGGTGAATCGGTGAGCACACTTGTGCCTTCCGCTGCTGTTGGCGGCGACGTTGTTCGGGCGCGACTCGCTGCGCTGCACGGAACGTCAATTCCGACCGCAGCAGCGAGCGTCTTGGTCGATATTACACTGGGAGTTTTCGTCCAGATTGTTTTTACACTGCTCGGGTTAGCCTTGATTGTTAGCGCAACTGGGCATCAAGGCTTTGTCCGCCCGACACTCATCGGGGCTGTAATTGGAGTCCTTGCGATCATCGGATTCTATGCCGTTCAACGCCTGGGAATGTTTCGCTTCATCGGCAAGATGATTTCACGGCTAGCGAATGCGGATGATTGGCATTCGTTGGTGCACAGCGGCCACACCCTCGACGATGGGATTCGAAAACTCTACGCGCGGCGACGAGGCGTGATCGGATGCTGTGTGTGGACGGCGACATCGTTGATCGTCGGATCTGGCGAAATCTGGATCGCGCTTCACGCACTTGGTCTGGAGGCGACGCTCGTCAACGCGCTCATCCTTCAAAGCATGGTCCTGACGATTCGTTCGGTAATGTTCCCAGTGCCGGGCGCGCTTGGCGTGCAGGAGGGCGGCTACGTCGTCGTTGGTTCTCTGCTAGGGATCCCTGGTGACGCCGCTTTCGCATTGTCTTTGCTCGCGCGGGTGCGCGAACTGATTCTCGGAATCCCGGGCCTAATTGCGTGGCAGGTGATTGAAGCTCGCCGCTTCTGGCGCGCGCGTTTAGTTGCAAGGGCACGATAGAATTCCAGATTAGCGATTGCGTCTCGACGTTTGCAGCCGCGCACGCACGTAGCGCAAAAAAACGGGAAAGGGCGTACCTCCCGCCGAAATGTATCGAAAATCAGCTTTCAGGCACTGAGGCATGAGTCGGCCTAACCAAGTATTGTCGAAAAAGGTTCCAAATGGTCGCTTTCAAGGCCTCGACACAATGAGCTGCCTTCGCGCGAGGCTACTGCGCGCCAAGGAAATCAGGTTAACACTCGACTTAATAAGAGCCGTAAATGATCCGGCAGCAGCCGGCGTAACTGGACGGTGTAGGCTCCGGATGTTAAACGGGAATCGTGTCCGCCGCCGGACGGCATCGCCGTCGCGAGTTCGCGCTTCGGAACGGCAAACTAACGTCTTTCCATGAAAGCCGTTGCTGGTAATTTCACGAACGTGCACTTCCGAATCTTCCTTTTGCTTCTTTGGTATCCCCTGGTGGCGCAGGCGGGAGATGTTGATTTTTCGAACTATGATGTGCCGCTCTACACGCAGATTGTAGATCGGATCAAAGCCAAAACCGCTCCTCGCCTTGGCGATAGTCCCCTTACGCGCGAGCGCTATTTTATAATTCCGTTTGCGTATCAAGACCGCGGAAATCACCCGGAATTCTCGCATTCGTTCATCACTGTCATTCGAGTGTTCGCGGGCAACAATAAACAACGAAAGCTGACCCCGGGCTTGCCAACGCGAAAATACAAGAATTGGGAATTCGAAGCGTTTAACATCAGTTGGCTACCTCGCGATTTCCTAACCAATCCACATCTGTGTGTGTTTGACGGTCCGGGCAGCCGGCTTTTTCCGAAAAACAATAAGTGTCCCATATCGCCCGGCCGCAACTTTACTCTCGCAGAAACAATCAAGCTCGCGGTCGATGCAAAGAATGCGGTGGCAATGTGGGGTCCGTACGAAATCCGTAAGAAGGGTTTTGATCTAGGCGTTGCGCGCAAACGGTTGCTCGACGGAGGAACCATTAAATACCGCGCGGACGACCGGCTTTATCGAAAAGACAAGGTCGCCATCAGTTGCTTTCACGCCATGGCGGGTTTGGACGAGCTTTACCCTAATGGGGGGCTGTTCGGCACCGGATTCAAGATGTGGGGATTCAACGGAACCGCTCGAGTCCTGATCGAATACACCGAGAAGGCGAGTAACAAAGGCTTACTTCTTGACCCGGTAGATGTAAAAAAGGACCAGTCTGTCTTCGTTTATGCTCCCACCGCGGACGGCCCAGTGCCATACGACCCGGCCAAATCCGCGGCCGCGTATCACCGATAAGGCCGCAACTGGCGGCCGTTATTAGCTACCGAACCGATTCCTTCGTTGGCGCGCTTGGCGCCGTATTGTTTAGTGCGCACCATGTCGGCATTATTCAGCCTGTGCCTTCAGATCGCGACATTCAAGTCCGCGGTTATTCGAACGATTGTACCCGCGATCTTCTTCGTGACTTGGCTGAGCGGCTGCGCAATTCCGAAAGCGCGGCCGGAAAGTTCGACACGCGACAAGGCCTTCATCGAATATTGGCCACCTTCAATCGACAGCAAAAAATTGCGGCTGGCAGTGAAGGATTTGATCGATATGAAAGGCGTGGTGACCACGGCCGGTTCCGAATTCCTCGCAACGCACGCGTCGCCTGCAAAACGCGATGCAAAATGTTTGGCAATCGCGCGCCAAACTGGAGTGCAATTTGTGGGAAAGACGAATTTGTCGGAGCTGGCGGTGGCCGTTTCCGGGATGAATGCGTACTACGGCACCCCGCGAAATCCATTAGATCGAGGGCGCATTCCAGGTGGTTCGTCCAGCGGGTCCGCGGTGGCGGTAGCAAACGATGAGGCCGATGTTGCGTTTGGCACCGACACAGCGGGTTCGATTCGCGTGCCGGCGGCTTGTTGCGGAGTTGTTGGTTTGAAGACCACCTTTGGGTTGGTTCCGATCGACGGCGTATATCCGATTGCTCCGATCCGGCTCGACACAATTGGACCACTGGCCAAAGACATTGCCGGCACAGTTCGAGGCATGGACTTGCTGGAGGCGGGATTCTCAGGGCGCTATCGACAAGCGGTAGCAGCCAAACCTTCAGCCGACGGGATTCGAATCGGGCGCGTCTATGTACAAGGAACGAACCCCAACGTGGATCGCGCAGTGGATGATGCCCTGGCAGCGACTGGATTCAAGGTCGTAAACCTTGGTTCCGAATTTACCGAAAAGTGGATCCAGGCTCAAAAGGACGCAGCGACAGTGGCTGCGGTGGGTGCTTGGCTTTATGACCAAAAATTCAAAAACGAATCTCAAGTGACTATTCGGACAAAGGCAGTCCTCGCCCTCGGTGGGGTTCAATATAAGACCGCTTATCCCGAAGCGCTGCGGAAACAGGCTGCGTGGAAATCAGAATTGCAGCGCGCCTTCGAACATGTGGATTTCATCGCGTTGCCGACGCTCAAGAATGTGCCGCCTCATGTTCCGTTCTTTGGTGGCACCGTTGCGTTTGAGGCGCGAGCGCTGGCTTTGCAGAATACGCAGGCCGTGAATTTCGGGGGTGTTCCCGCAGTGGCCATCCCGATTCCTATCGCCCACGGATCATTTCCGCTCACAAGTTTGCAACTGGTCGGTCCGCGATTCGCCGAAGCGGATCTGCTGAATGCGGGAAGATTGGTTGAGGCCGCCGTGAAAAACCGTTAAACCGGACCGCAGGCGATTTGCTTGCGCTGCGGCCTCGGAATACCGGAGACATCGCGGCTAATCGTGCTCGTCGAGTTTATCCTTGGCCTTCTCTAGCGCGTCCTTTTGACGCTCGATCTCTTCTTTCGCAGCTTTCTTCTGATGCTCTCGCTCTTCCTTGAGAGCGTGCTTTTCCTCGTGCGTCAGAGGACGGGTTGTTGTCGTAGTGGTATTGGTTTGCTGTCCGGTCACGTCGGGCACGCTTGTCACCGCAGTAGTCGCCGGTGTCGCCCGCCGCACAACAACTCGAGACGCTACCAGCTGGTCGCCTGAACCCGTGTACTGAATTGAGAGCTGACTGCCGGGCGAAATGCGGTCGATTGCAACTGGGGCGCCAGTCTCGTCAACAATCGTCGTCTGTTTGGTTACGGAATACCGCAACGGGCTGGTGCCAGTTTCACTCCTGATGACCATTGTCTCGGAGCCGGGAACGTATTCAGTAAATGCGCCGTTTGTCGTGGTTACGGTCGTGCTGGTCTGTGCAAAAGCCTGGCTCGACCAGAAGCAGCCAATGGCCAGCAAAGCTGCACCAAGTGTTGTCATTTTTGTGTTCATATCAATGGATTCGTAGCTGAGAGCAGTCCCGGTTTCCCTCCGAAACACCAACCGAGAGTTTTGACAAGAAAGAAAGCTGCTTTAAGGGCGCCGCGAAGACCGCGGGGATGCGTTCAGCCGATCTTAACATAGTGTTCCTCATGTACCGCCTCTTTGCCGTCGCAACGACAGCGTTGCTGTTGGTTGGGGTTGGTTCCGCCGCTGAATCGGTTGACACCCTTGTCGAAAAAGGAAAAGCCTTCGAGCGAAAATTTCAGGCTGACGACGCGTTGCCGCTCTATTTGTCGGCGGAGAAAGTGGAGCCGAAGAATCCGGAACTGCTTGTCCGGATCGCTCGGCAGTATCGCTACCTTATGACGGACGCGTCGGATAACCAGGAAAAACTGCGACTGGGCTACATCGCACTGGACTATTCCACGCGCGCTGCAGCGTATGGACCAAAGGACTGCGACGCTCAGCTCGCGCCGGCCATCACTCTTGGAAAAATGCTGCCGTACTTGCCTACGAAAGAGCAAGTCTCCGCTTCTCCACGGATCAAGGAATCAGTGGACAAAGCGCTTGTTATCAATCCGCACAACGACACCGCCTGGCATATCCTTGGCCGATGGAACCGTGTATTGGCAGAGGTCAGTTCGGCGAAGCGATTTGTGGCCGGACTGATTTATGGCCAGCTGCCGAAGGGATCGATTGTGGAGGCCGAACTGGACATGAAGAAGGCGATCGCGATCAATCCACATCGTCTCATGCACTACATCGAGCTCGGGCGGATTTACGCGGAGATGGGGAGAAAACAAGAAGCGCGTGAGTTCATCAACAAGGGTCTGGCAATGCCCGATACCGAAAA
>JBKPBJ010000030.1:0-9351 GCA_046726875.1 Verrucomicrobiota bacterium | reverse complement strand
ACACATGTCGCTTTTCCTTTACTTCGTTTTCCTTTTTTCCAATGGCCGGTTCTCCTTTTCTAAATACGCGGCGAGTCGATCGAGCGAGCCTTCCCAGAATTTTCGATACTCTTCGACCCACTGCGCCGCCTGCTTGAGCGGCTTGGCGTCCAACTGCATTTCGTGCACTCGGCCGTAACGACGACGACGCAGCAGTCCTGCCTTTTCAAGAACGCGAAGATGTTTCGAAACCGCCGGCAAGGACATGGCGTGGGGTCGTGCAAGATCTGTCACGCGTCGGTCGCCGCGCGCCAGATGCGCCAGGATCCGCCGTCGGGTCGGATCAGCCAGCGCGGCGAAAGTTCGGTTCAACGTTCTCGAAGAATATTTAACCATCTGGTTAACTATTTAGCACGCTACGTTTAAACGCGCAAAGATTTTTTTGTTACAATTTGCAGAAGCCGCCGGATCAGGGCGCGCACCACACCGGTAACGAGTGTGGGTTTCACTTCATTGTAGAGGCGTTTGTGTCAAACGCCTTGTCATTCGGCGCTTGGCACAAGCGCCGCTACAACGATATCTATGAGTGTGATTGCGTGAACGCTTCTTTGTTCACCACATACGGCATTTTTGTCGGATCGCCGCCGTAGTTGCCTTCGAGAACGTCGATGAGTCCCCGCACGGAGCGGCCCGCCATGCCTTTTTCGGGATCGATATCCAGTCGCGTAATCTTCGCGCCGCTGGCGAAATGATGAAACACGCGGCAGCGATCAGTGATTTCTGGGTCGAGCAGCAGAGAATCCGGCGGAAGTGGCTCTTTCTCGAACACATCGAGCGCAGCGCCCGCAATGACTTTGTCTTTCAATGCTTTCGCCAGTGCTTTCTCGTCTATCACCGGACCACGCGAGCTGTTAACCAAGTATGCGGTTGGCTTCATCAGCTTGAGAGTATTCTCGTTGATAAGGTGAAACGTCGGTTTGTCCGCCTCGCCTTCCCTTAACAGCGGCACATGGAGAGTCACGTAATCGGCATCTCGCAACGCGTCCTCGAACTCGACATACTTGATCCAGGTCTTCTCTTTTTGAATACCCCGCGCATGGCGCAGGTCCATCAACTCCTGAATCGCGTTGATGAATTCGTGATTCTGATACGCCGGGTCATAGCAAAGAATGTTCATGTCGAATCCGGAGCATTTTTTGATCATCGCCAGGCCGATGCGCCCCGTTCCAATTACGGCGATGGTTTTGCCCGTCACCTCGTCGCCGAGAAATGGCAGGAATGGATGCCACGACGGCCACTTCTGCTCGCGCACGAGCCGCTCGCTCTGCCACATTTTTCTCGCGAGCATGCCCATCATGAAGAATGCGAACTCGGCCGTGGCTTCGGTGAGCACGTCGGCCGTGTTCGTGAAGGGGATCTTGTATTTGTTGGCGTCGGCGCGGTTGATGTTGTCGAACCCGACGGCGATCTGCGCCACAACCTTCAGCGTCCCCTTCCCTGCTTCAAACACCTCGGCGTCGATCGGATCCCGCAGCGTGGTGATCAAACCGTCAATGCCGCTTTTCACTTTTTCGATAATCAACTTCCTGGGCGGCGCCTCAGGTCCTTGGAAAATTTCGAGATCGTACCCGCGGGCGCGCAGGAGGTTCTCCGCAGGATCGCCGATGCGCGACGTCGCGAATACCCTGAACCGTTTTTGTTCGGCCATAGTTGCGGAAGAATGTAATCAGGAACTCAGGAACTCAGGAACTTTTCTATTGTAGGGCAGGGGCTTCGCCTGCCAACCGGTGTCGCGAAAAATTTAGCCGGCGACACCAACCTGCCGAATGAGCGCCGGAATCTCCGAAAGGCTTGCGAGCACGTAATCGGCTTGTTTCTCGTACGCGCGCGGATCGACAAAACGCGTATCAGGAATCGCGGCGACACGCATCTTCGCGGCTCTGCCGGCAGCGACACCGGAAAGAGAATCCTCAATCACGAGACATGCATTATCCGGCACTCCGAGTTTCTCCGCGGTGCGCAGATAAATATCAGGATGTGGCTTGCCGCGTTCAATTTCGTCACCGGTTACAATGACGTCGAAAAAGCTCGTGATTCCAGTCCGATTGAGAAATGGACGCGCCGACGCACCTACCGAACTCGTCGCCAGCGCAAGCGGCATCTTCATCTGCTCCAGTTCTTCCAGCGTCGATTTTGCGGAAGGAAAAAGGCCGACATGGTTCGCGAAAAACTCGGTCGCGATTTCCCCACGGCGCTGCATCAATTCATTAACAGGCGCGGACAGGTGAAACGCATTTTTGTAAAACTCGACGGCGAGCCGGTAACTGACTCCAAGAACATTCCGGTGGTATTCGCCGCGATACGTAACGCCGTATTCGGCGAGTAGTTTCGCGTCGATCTGGTTCCACCACGGCTCGGAATCGGCGAGCACGCCATCGAGATCGAAAATCACGGCGCGAAAGGCTGAAGACATGTTTTGGAGCACCTGTTACTCACGTGACGCGGGTGAGCAATGGCTTGTGGCAAAGATCAGCGGCTCTCCCAAAAGAGGGAGCCGCAAATCCTACCTATTTTTAAACGGTTCAGATTATGCACAGTCTTAGCTTTTGTGCTGCTGCAAGCGAACCGAAGGGCATTAGCGGGTGCGGTCCAGCTGCAACGTCACCTCAATTCGCAAATCTGCGAGGCGCGCCAACAAGTTACCGCGCCTGACAAACCGCTCCGTGTCCATTTGGATTTTCTGCGTTCACCGACGGCAGCAGTGATTGAGTCAGCTTTGCTGATGATGCTCATTGGGTGGATCGATTACAAGACCACCGACTTCGCGATCACGGCGTTTTATTTCGTGCCGGTGGTGCTCGCGACGTGGCGGGCAGGCCGCAAAGCAGGCTGGTTTATGGCCGTACTTATCGGAGCGGCGGTACTCATTGCCGACTTGATGGTGCCCCGCAGCGGACGTGTTATTGCGCTATCCTACATTAACGCGGGCATACTTGTATTGGCGTCCGTTGCTCTGGCTGAGCTGGTAATCTCGTCGCGACGGGCACACGAACGCCTCGCGGCCTTACTTGCGCTGCGCACTGTTTCGCTCAGCGAAATTCATCATCGCGTGAAGAACAATCTGCAAATTGTGTCGAGCTTGCTCCGGCTTCAATCCACCAAATTTGCTGATCCCGCTGTTCGGGACGTTTTCATAGAATGTCGCGAGCGCATCAACGCGATGGCTCGTCTTCACGAACAACTCTACGAGGAAGCTGGCCGCTCACATCTGGATTTCACGCCGCATTTGCGCGAACTTGCGGAAATGTTGGTACGCTCGCACACGCCTCCCAGCTGCAAGCTCACGCTCAACGTCTCCGCCGATCGCGTTCCGCTCGATCTTGATCAAAGCATTTTGCTCAGCCTGATCGCCAACGAATTGCTCCTCAACTCTCTGAAACACGCATTTCATAGCCGCGCTGCCGGAAAAATCCATGCTGAACTGCGCACGACTCGCGATCGAGTAACGTTAACGATCCGCGATGATGGCAACGGAATTGTTCACCCCCGGACCGAAATTGAAGACCAACGCGGAACCGGCATAGACCTCGTCCAGGCAATGTCACGCCAACTTCGCGGCGAGTTCGTTGTCAACCGTATGCCTGCGGGCGGAACGTGCGCAACCATTTCTTTTCCAAGCAAGATGTCACGCCAACAAGGAGGCGCGCATCTGTAACTCTAATTAATTACGTATGTCAAAAAAACGTATTCTGATCGTTGAAGACGAAGCGCTGACTGTGTTAGCGCTTAAACACGAGCTCGCGGAGCTCGGCTACGAAATTGCCGGCGACGCGAGTACCGCCGCCGACGCGCTCCGCGCTGCCGAAGACAATCGTGCCGATATTGTGCTGATGGATATTCAATTGGACGGTGGGATCAGTGGTATTGCAGCGGCCGCCGCAATCCGCGGGCACCTCGATATTCCGGTTGTGTTTCTGACCGCGCATGCATCTGCTGAAACAGTTGCGCACGCAGTCGAGTCAGGCGCGTTCGGGTATTTGCTGAAGCCTTACACCGTACCGGAATTGAAAGCGGCGATCGACATCGCGCTCCACAAGCACAACACCGAAACTGCGATGCGCCGCGCGCTCAGTTCACGATTGCCGGCCGATGCAGCACAGCCTCAGTCGGCTTGAGCAGCCCAACGGAAAACGGATTAAGCAAAGTGCGCGCTTCAGGCGCGCCCAAAGCCGTTCGACGGACGCAGATTCTTTGAGCCAGCTGGATTCACGGTTACTCTGCCGCACCTTTCATCAGCGAAACCAGATCCGACGCAGTAAAGGAACTGCGGGAGACTGAAAGCTTACGAAAAACATCGTGCGACGACTAATCTGACCCTGCGCTCTCGGACTAATTTGTCGTTCATTCGTGCATTCGAATAGAACGCTTTTAGTTGAACGTTGAGCGTTGAGCGTTTAAGCGTTGGGGGATTGAAGAAAATCGCGATCTATGGCGGCACCTTCGACCCCGTCCATCACGCGCATCTGATTCTTGCTCGCGAAGCGGTTGAGACGCTCGATCTTAGCAAAGTTATCCTGGTGCCCGCGGCGATTTCCCCTCTCAAGAAGGCCGCTCCGATTGCGAGCGGCGAAGTACGATTAGCAATGTTGCGAGCGGCGATCAAAGGCGAGCCGGAGTTTGAAGTGGATGAATGCGAGCTGCTGCGACCGCCCCCTTCGTACACAATCGATACGGTTGAGGAAATTCGCCGACGCGAATGCGACGCGTCCATCTTCTGCTTGATCGGTGAAGACAACGTGGAGCAACTACCGCGCTGGCATCGCTTTGCCGAGCTTGAGAAGATGGTTCGCTTTGTCGTTCTCGACCGCACCGGCAAACAACCCTCACATTCTTATCAGTTGATCCACCGTCGCATCGATATTTCCGCCACTGAGATAAGACGGAGAGTTGCGCAAAACGAATCGATTCGTTACCTCGTCCCCGAGTCGGTGGAAAAAATTATTCAGCGCGAAAAACTTTATCGGGAGCAATCGCAATAACGCCGGAAAATCTAGCAAAAACCTGCGCTGAACTCGCCTCGAACAAAAAGGCGGAGGACATTGTCGTGCTGGATTTGCGCGGCATCTCGAGCTTTACGGATTTCTTCGTGATCTGCTCGGGCACGTCCGAGCCTCAACTCAAGGCGATTGCCAACGAAATTGAGACGCGCTTACGCGAGGACCATTCACTGCGGCCCGTAGCAGTTGACGGATTTCCCGCCAGCCAATGGATGGTCCTCGATTATCTACAAGTGGTGGTCCACATTTTTCATCGCGATAAACGTGCCTTCTACAGCTTGGAAGGTTTGTGGGGCGATGCGCCGGCGCTGCAGTGGGAATCAGTGTCGAGCCGATAGCCAAGAGAGTCGGCGCGCACAGCAGTGACACGCCTCATTAAATCTATCCGCATTGGTAGGTCCAGTCCTCTGCACGCCGACGGACATTCACCGCTTCGCGCGCACCGGAATGACGCGGCCTACCTATAAGTACCGCCTTCGCTGCTACTTCTTGGTCGGCGCCGGCGAGGGCGGAGGAGGACCCTTCGGAGAACCCTGTGCGCCAGGCGTTGGAGGCGGTTTCACATCCTGCAATTCCACTTCAAAAATCAACGTCGAGTTGGGACCAATATCCGGGCCCATTGCACGCTCGCCATACGCGAGGTTCGACGGAATGAACAGCTGATATTTTGATCCCTGCTTCATCAGCTGAAGCGCTTCCGTCCAGCCTTTGATCACTCCGTTAACCGGAAAGGTCGCCGGTTGGCCGCGCTTGTACGAACTGTCAAACTCCGTCCCATCGATCAGAGTGCCCCGATAATTCACGGTCACCATGTCGGTGGCTTTGGGCTGCGCTCCCGTTCCATCTTTAATGAGTTTGTATTGGAGACCGCTGGCAGTCGTTTTTACACCGGATTTCTTTTTGTTCTCTTCAAGAAACTTCGCGCCTTCGGTCTTATTTTTCTCTCCGAGTTCTTTCTGTTTCTGTTCCATGTCTTTTTCGAATTGCGCCATGATGTCTTTGACCTGATCGGGGGTCAGTTGTGGCTTACCGGCAATCGCGTCTTTGATGCCGATAGCCAGAATATCGGAATTAATATCCACCTTTTGCCGGGCCAGATTGAACCCGATCTGCATACCAATGGCGTAGCTGACCTTATCCTTTTGGTCTTTGAGCTGTGGTGATTTGTCTTGCCCGAACAACGGGAATGCAAGTAAGGATGCGCTGACAATAACAATAAAACGTTTCATAAGATCGTGTTTCCGCGCCGTTTTAATTTAAAACTGGTCGCCGCAGAAAGCCGCACGCTAATGGATAAATGCCGCCCGTCAAGAAAACAGCACTGCCGTCAATTGGGCGCCGCTGGTTGGCCATTTGCAGCAGTAGCCACGGGGTTGATTGCGCTGTGGCTGAACACGGTGGCCGCAATTACGATCTCGCACAGCGACGCCTTGAAAATTGGAAAAAGAGTCTGGCAAAATGAGTGTAATGGAACAATTTCCGGACTGACTTCATGGAATCAAGGCGAAGATTTCGCGTCGCTCGGCATCGGCCATTTCATTTGGTACCCGAAGGGACGCCGCGGCCCGTTCGAAGAAAGTTTCCCAAAACTGGTGAGCTTCGTATCAACTCGCGGCGCAGAGTTACCGACATTGCTTCTGAACGTCGGTCGTGGACAGCCGTGTCCCTGGAACTCGCGTGCCGAGTTTCTACAAGCGCAAAATACAGCTCAGATGAACCAATTGCGCCGCTTTCTCGTCGACACGATCGATCTCCAGGCAGAATTTCTTGTTGCCAGATTGGAAGCTGCTCTGCCTAAAATGCTGGCCGAAGCGGCGCCTGCCGACCGAACTAACGTGCAGCAACAATTTGAACGCCTGACGAAAACTCCACAGGGATGCTACGCGCTTATCGATTACGTAAACTTCAAAGGAGAAGGCGTCCTGCACACGGAGCGCTATCAGGGGCAGGGATGGGGTTTGCTTCAGGTGCTGGAAGCGATGAAGGGGAATTCCGATTCAGGCGCGGCTGATGAATTCGCCCGCGCTGCCAAAGCCGTCTTGACCCGCCGCGTCCAGAATGCTCCGCCAGATCGCCATGAATCACGTTGGCTAACGGGTTGGCTTCGGCGCGTAAATAGTTACAGTGGCGGCTAATATTATTATGCCCGGAGCACTTCGAACATTTTTTTGCGCGGTTTTGTTGACGGCTCTTGCTTCCTCAATTAACGCCCAGTTCCGCCTTTTCGGACCAAGATCACCAAAGCCGACGCCGCAACCAAAGATGCGCAGCGCATCCGCTTACATTAGCCGCCAGGCACCGTTGAAGGTAAATGAATCTTTGCTGAAACAGGCGACGCCGGACAACGTGCACGTTGTCGTTTCTCTTCCCAAGCAGCGCGCTTACCTCAAGATCGGCGACCAAGTCGTAGCCGACAGTCCGATCTCTTCCGGCAAGGCCGGGCACAGCACACCGAGCGGTCATTTCTCTGTTCTCGAAAAGGATCCGGACCATCGTTCCAGTATTTATGGCGACTTCGTTGACCGCTCGGGTCGAGTTGTTCGCGCAGGCATCAGCGCCAACATCGATTCCGCCCCCAGCGGAACACACTATGTCGGTGCGTCGATGAGGTGGTTTATGCGGCTAACGGGCGAAGGAGTGGGAATGCATGTCGGGATTTTGCCGGGATATCCTGCCTCCCATGGCTGTATTCGGATGCCGTCGGACGGAGCGAAGTTATTTTACGACATTGTAAAAATTGGTACGCCCGTGGACGTGGGCAATTACTAAGCCACAGGCAACATGGTACCGACGCCGCGCGTCGATCCTATCGGGGGTCACTCCTTGAGCAATCTCCGGCGCAAAAGGTCGAGTGCAGTTTGAGCAGCTAATTGCTTGAACGTCCGGCGATCAGTTGGGAAAAAGAATTTTTTCGCGATGGCCTTTGACTCACCTGAAGCCAGCGCGATGTAAACGGTTCCAACCGGCTTTTGGTCCGAGCCGCCCGTCGGTCCCGCAATCCCAGTCGTAGCGAGCCCATATGTTGAGCCTGCCCTTGTGCGCGCGCCCTCAGCCATGGCCCGCGCGACCGGTTCACTCACCGCGCCGTGTTTTTCGAGCAATTTTGCATCGACATTCAAGATGTCGCTCTTTGCCGAGTTTGCGTAGGTGACATAGCTCGCCAGAAACACTTCCGACGCGCCCGACACATTGGTGATCCGGTCTGCGATCAAACCGCCAGTGCACGATTCTGCAGTTGCCAAGGTTTCCTTTCGTTGCTTCAGCAGTCTGACGACGACTTCTTCAAGCGCTTCGTCGCTATCGGAGAAGATCGACAGCGCTAATTCGCTACGAATAATCGCATCGGCCGCTTGGATCGCGTTCTTGTCGCCGATGATGCGCACTTCAACTTCGCCTGGGCGCGCGCAATAGCCCAGCTCGATTCCGGGGATCGCCAAAACTTTTTCGCCAATCGATTTCTCAACCAGCGATTCGCCCATCCCGGCAATACTGTAGGACCGCCGCTCCAGTGAAAGTGGCGATTGAACGACAGATTGCAAAACGGGCATCGCGAATTTCCTGAACATGGGTTGAAGCTCGCGCGGCGGCCCCGGCAGAACAAAAACGTGCGGCGAGGGAATGCGCGGATTGATGTTCGCCTTCAAATAAAAGCCTGGGGCGCTTCCGTTCTCGTTCGGAAGGACCTGTGCGCCTGCAAGAACATCGGCCTGCCGTGCAATACCCGAACTCCATTTAATCCGGCGCACTTGCAGCCTCTGCTGAAGCCAAGCAAGCAGTTGGGGATCCTGACGCAACTCCAGTCCGAGGGATTCTGCAACCATCTCTCGAGTGATGTCGTCCGTGGTTGGACCGAGGCCGCCGGTCACGAAAAGAATTTCGCAATGTGGAAATAATTCCGTGAGCGTGCGCCGAATCGCGTCAGTGTCGGGGACCGTGCGCCGTTCCTCGATTCGTAGACCCAACGGAAAGATCTCGCGCGCAATAAACGCTAGATGCGCGTCCTGAACGTCGCCGAGCAAAAGTTCGGTACCGGTGTTAATGAGAATCGCTCGCATGAGCAGCAAACGCTCAACGTTCAACGCTCAACACTCAACATCCAATTGGCTTTGAATTGAACGTTCAGAGTTGAACGTTGAGCGTCGGACGTTTGCCGGCAATCGGCTAAGCCGCAGTCTTGTCCTGTTTCTTGCGAATCAGCGGAAGTTTTTTGCCTTCTACTACCGCGCGATTGATCGTGACTTCGGCGATATCTTCGCGGCTGGGTACATCGTACATGATGTCGAGCATAATCCGTTCGAGCATCGAACGCAGCGCA
>JBKPBJ010000029.1:0-40670 GCA_046726875.1 Verrucomicrobiota bacterium | reverse complement strand
TTCGGTGTGCCCTTTTTGCCGGCCAAAACCTTTGACCTCCGTGACAGTCATCCCTTCGATGCCGAGCTCTGCGAGGGCTTCTTTGACCTCTTCGAGCTTGAACGGTTTAATGATGGCTTCCAGTTTTTTCATGTCGCGGTAACCTTGGCATTGCGCGGTGCTTTGCAATCGAAAGCCACCCGCAGCACGCGCTCTCATAGCAACGCCGTGGTGCGGATGTCAAGTAGTGTTTCATCATTGGCGAATGGTTAAAGCGATGAATGGTTGAAGCGGGTCATTACCGGTTGAATCTCTGCAGTCCGTTTGTCTCCGCTGCTGGGCAGGCAAGAGCGTAAGTGGCTGTTGATTAGCGGAACGCAGCGCACCATGATCATTTCATGAGATTCACGGTGGTATTGGACGCCGATGTCGCTATTAAAGCCAAAGAAGCCGCGGCAAAACTTCGGAAGCCCTTTAATGAAGTTATTAATTCTGGGCTACGCATTGGGCTCGATGAACTCTCGAAGAGGTCTCTGCCAAAGCGTTATCGAACCAGGGGACGACCATTGGGATTGCGTCACGGATTGCGCTACGACGACATTGCGGCGTTGCTTGCACGTGCGGAAGGCCAGATGCATTCGTAATTTAACTGCGAGTGATGACTCGCTGGAGAACGGGGCATTTTCCAAGCCAAGATTGTTTCGGCGCGACGCCGAAACCAACACGCGTGACGCATATGCTCCCTGGAATCTGCCGCCGTCCGCGGGATCTTTGGGAGGCAATTTTCGCTTCAACGCTTCAACCGTTTAACGCTTCAACGAAGGCAGATACCTAGGCAAATTTGCCAAAACTCTTTGGCGTTTTAATACTCAAAACGGATGTCCCGCGACTCTTTCGTTCACCTTCATCTGCACACCGAATATTCGCTGCTGGATGGAAGTATTCGAATGAAGGAGTTGATGAAAAAGGCGGCGGAATTCGAGATGCCTGCCGTCGCGATCACAGATCACGGCAACCTCTTTGGTGTAATCGAATTCTACCAGGAAGCGCAGCGCGTCGGGGTGAAACCGATCATTGGCTGCGAGGTTTACGTGGCGCCAGGATCGCACAAGGACCGGCCACCATCGCGGCGCGACTCGGCGTATCACTTCACGCTTCTTGCCGAAAACGAGACTGGCTACCACAATCTCGTGAAGCTGGTGACGGCAGCGCATCTCGATGGTTTTCATTATGCGCCCCGGATCGACAAGGAGCTGCTGGCGGCGCGCGCAGCGGGGTTGATTGTATTGATCGGTTGTCTGGCGGGGGAAATCAACAGCGCGATTCAGGCAAACAACATCGAGAAAGCAAAACAGAGCGCTGCTGAATATCGGGATATTCTGGGCACGGAAAATTTCTTCCTGGAATTGCACGATCATGGAATGGAAGAGCAAAAGACGTGCAACACCGAACTGGTAAAGATTGCGAAAGACCTGGGCGTTGGGCTGGTCGCGGCGAACGACGTGCACTTTTTGCATCGAAGCGATCACGAGGCCCACGACGTGATGCTTTGCATCGGCACCGGCAAAATGGTGCAGGACGAAAGCCGGATGCGTTATCTGCCGGAATTATATTTCAAATCACCGGCCGAGATGCGGCAGGTGTTTCGCGATTTTCCTGAGGCGATCGCGAACACATTGCATGTTGGCGAACGCTGCCATCTCGATCTTGAATTCGGACGATCGAAATACCCGGAGTATCCGGTCCCCGCTGGAAAAACGCGCGAAGGATATCTGCGCGAGCTGTGCTACCAAGGTTTGCGCGCGCGATACGGCGAACGGGCGACGGCTGATTCGGAATTAACCCGGCGTCTCGAGTACGAATTGAGCGTTCTGGAGAAAACTGGGTTTGTTAGTTATCTCCTAATCGTTTGGGATTTCATTCATTTCGCCAAAGAAAAAGGCATCCCGGTTGGTCCAGGACGCGGGTCGGCTGCAGGCTCGATTGTCGCGTTCGTGCTGGGTATCACGGACATCGACCCGCTCCAGTACGGGCTGATTTTCGAGCGATTTTTAAATCCTGATCGCGTTTCGCCCCCCGACATAGACGTTGACTTTTGCGAAGCGCGCCGCGGCGAGGTTCTCGAATACGTTCGGCAAAAATACGGTGAGCGCAGGGTCGCGCAGATCATCACGTTCGGCAAGCTCAAGGCGAAAAGTGTGGTGCGCGACGTGGGCCGCGTGCTGGGATGGAGCTATCGCGACGCAGATCGTATCGCGAAGATGATTCCGAATGAGCTGAACATCACGCTCGACGGAGCAGTGGCCAAAAACGCGGAACTCAAAAGGGCGGTCGCCACCGAGCCAGCTACGCGCCAACTCTTTGAGCACGCGAAAGTTCTTGAAGGTTTGTCGCGGAACGCTGGCGTTCACGCAGCAGGCGTCGTCATCGCAGATCGGGACCTTTCGGATTACATCCCGCTTTGTCGCGATGTGAAGGGCAATGATGTGATCAGCCAATATGCCATGGGGCCCCTTAACGACCTTGGCCTCCTAAAAATGGATTTCCTCGGATTAAAAACGCTGACCGTCATCGAGGATACCCTCACGCTGATTCGCAAACGTGATCCGGGTTTTTCGCTAAAAAATATTCCCATGGATGACGCCGCTGCGTTCGCTCTCTACAACCGCGGTGAAACCATCGGTCTGTTCCAGATGGAATCCGGCGGCATGACGAGTTTGTCGAAACAGTTCGACGTGAAAAAGCTCGACGACATCATCGCATTGATCGCGCTGTACCGGCCCGGCCCGATGGAGCTGATCCCGGAATACGTGAAAGCGAAAAAGGGGATCACGCCAATCAAATATCTGCATCCGCTGCTCGAAGACATCTGCGCGGACACCTACGGCGTTATGATTTACCAGGAACAGGTGATGGCCGCTGCGAGCAAACTCGCCGGCTACTCGCTCGCTCAGGCCGATCTACTCCGGCGCGCCATGGGCAAGAAAGACAAGGAAAAGATGGCGAAAGAGCGCAGGAACTTTATCGAGGGCTGTGCGCGCACGAACAAAATTCCTGAGAAAAAGGCGAACGCCATTTTCGATTTGCTGGAGAAATTTGCCGGTTACGGATTCAACAAGAGTCACAGTGCTGCGTACGGGGTGATCAGCTATCACACGGCCTACCTGAAGGCGCATTACGCGGTGGAATTCATGGCGGGTTTGCTGAGCAATGAAATAAACAACACAGAAAAAATTTCCCTTTTCGTAGGCGAATGCAAAAGGATGGGCATTTCCATTCTGCCGCCCGACATCAACAAAAGCGGCTTGAAATTCACACCGGAAACTGTAGCCGGCATCGATGATGGCGGCGTGGGGACCACCGGTCCCGGCTACAGCGCAATTCGTTACGGCCTGGCTGCGATCAAAAATGTCGGTGAGGCAGCGATGGCGATGGCCATTCGGGAGCGCGAGGCGCGCGGCCAGTTCGCTTCTTTGGAGGACTTTTGCACGCGACTCGATTCGCGCGTGGCCAATCGCAAAATGTTAGAGAGTCTGATCAAGGCAGGCGCCTTTGATTTTACAGGTCGCGACCGCGCAGAGCTCTTCGTCTGCATCGATGAATCCCTAAACGCGTCGGCGATAGCGCAGCGTGATCGTGCCGCTGGCCAGGTTTCGCTTTTCGACGAAGAGACGCACGCAGCCACAGTGGCGAGGCGACAACCGGTCAGGGCCTGGAGTGAACACGAGAAACTTTCGTACGAGAAAGAGCTTCTCGGTTTTTACGTCAGCGGCCATCCACTCGACGCTTATGCCGACGTGTTTGCAACGAAAAATTATCGATCAATCGCTTCGTTAGGCGAGCTCGACGATCGGGCGCAGTTCAAGATTGCGGGAGCGATCGTAGAGGTCGAGAAAAAATTTACAAGGAAAGAGGGAAAGCCATTTGCAGTTATTTGGGTCGAAGATCTGATGGATATGCTGGAGGTGGTGGTGTGGAACGAGGTTTATCTGAAGGTCTCGGATCTTCTCGTACCCGGGCGCGTTGTAGAACTGAAAGCAACACTTGATCGGCGCGACGAGATGCTCCGAGCTACGGCCGTTGAAATCAAGCCCTTTGCATTTGGAACAACTAACGGCGCAGCCGAGCAACCGGCGGATACATCGGTACAATCGGTGATTTTACTGAGATTTTCATCCGCGACGACAGGCGATGAGTTACGCCAGGTCCGCGATATCTTGAGTAGCTCACCGGGACGTCAGCCGGTTCAACTGTTATTTGATCGCGACAACGGCAATTCGTTGCGAATGGATGCGGGCACTGAGTTCAGAGTGAATCTTACCCCGGCTTTGGTGGAGAAGCTTTCCCGCTGGCTTGTGACCGAGCAACGGCAGTAGCTGAGCTATCGCCGCTTCTCTCTTTTTTTTGGAGCTGCTTGGGGGGCAACTTCAGCACGCGGGATGGCGCCGAGTAACAATGTTTTTTCCTCCGGGCCTGTTCCAAAGCAAATGGGAAATGTGCGCTCGGCGCCGTTCGGTGTCGAAAAAACGGAAAACTGGCTACCGATTTCTTCTTTCAAACCGACGCTCCAGCCGGATTGAAGAAGAGGGCCGCGAAACTCCAGCTCCGTCGCGGCAGGAGCAAGTGGCAGGGTCGCCGGCGCGATTTCGATTTTGTTCACGCAGTCGACGGGGCGCGACATGAGATCGAACATCGGTGTCGTTCCGGCGATTCTGAGCACGATCTGTTTCGTATTTTTAAAATCAATTTCTCCGCGAAGCGCAAGGTCTACATCTTTGGTTCCGAGATTCAGAAACTCCAGAGAAGCGTGATTGCCATCAAAAACGGCCAGAGTGCTGGCTCCAATGACGTTGAAGAAAGAGTCGCTGCCGGCCAGTTTTCCGTTTAGGAGCTGCACTTCACCGACGATGTGCGGATGCTCCAACGTTTCGGAGAGAGAGATTTTTCCGCTCAAAATGCCGTCTTCCAGAATAGTTGAATGGAAAAACCGAGGTGCGGCCGCCAGAAAAAGTGCTGGGAAATCCAGCGAAACCTTGATAGGCGAGATTTGAAACGCGCTCCAAGTGATCCCGATGGGCAGCGGAAAATTCGCGGTGAAACTGATTGGACTCGATTTGGGCAAGTGAATCAAGCCGCGCGTATCCCACTGATTCGAATCGATAGTTGCATGAAGTTCTATCGGAACCTGGCCTGCGTTTTGTCCTGGTGATCCGCGAACGGTCGAAACGTAATCGCGGAGATCGTCCGTCCAGGCGTCAAGTTTCCCTGAATAGTTGTGCTCCGGAGAGAGATCAATCTTGCCCTCACCGGAGAGAGAATCGTTTTTTCGAGCCAAATCGAATTGTTCGATGTCCAGTTCGTTCGGTTTCAAATTCACTTTCGCAGTGAAACTGTCGATGTCGTGTTTAAAAAACGTCAGCCAGGCGCCCTCGATCGCCAGGTTGCCGCCGAAGTTGCGGCCGTGGGTATCCATCGATCCCTGGATGCTTATTTTTCCTGCGAAATCAGTTGGGTCTGCACCGAAAAGAGCAAGGAATTCGCCGAGCTGATTAATCGATGCCGAAATATTTCCGCGAAAATCCGGCCTGAGCCACTCGGCCGAGTTTGCGGGCAACGCAGCTTCACCGTTCAACGTGAACTGGTTGCTTTTTTGCCTGATGTAGAGTTGCTGCACCTCAATCTTACGGTTGTAAAGTGCCGCGCCGAGCATGAGCGCTTCTGCTGTGCGTTCGCGCCAGGTGAGTCCGGTCAATTCACACCACAGCGACGCGGTTGCACGGTCCGGTTCGGCTAGGTTGCCGCGAAACGTGAAGTTGCCGGCGTGGAGCAAACCGTTGACGCGGTCGGCGAAACCAAGCGCATCTGAAATTTGAGCCAGCGAAAGATCAGCGGCGCCACCTGCAATCTTCCAGTTAGAATAGCGCGAGTGCCACTCATGCGAAATGTTCGCTCGGAGTTTGCCGCCGAAGGCATCGACGTCGAATTGCAATCCCATTCGCTGGTTTCCCAGACGCGCTAGGTCCACGGTGGCAGCCTGCAAGTCGAGACCGTGTGTCAAAGTCAATCCCGCGAGCGTTAAGCGATTACGTTCCCAGTGAGTTGCGCCGCGCAACTGCGAAAAAGTCTGGCGCACCCACGGTGAGGTAATCATGAGCTCGGCGGCGCTGAACCGGCCGGGTTCTGTCTCGCTTGCAGATAGCGATGCGTTTCGCAGCAAGATCAAACTCGGCCCGTTCTCGACCCGCGTCTCCAGCTTGGCGATACTTAAGGTTTCCGGGAGCAACCGATGCAGCGTTCCCCAGCCACGTTCGCTTAGTGCTCGCACATTTGACTTTTTGCGGCGCAGCTCGGTGTGGAATTCTCGAATGGAAATATTTCGAATGTCGCGACCACTCAGGTGCAGAAAGATGTGCTTTAGATTCAAAACAACTCGCGCGTCAATCACAGTCACATCGACGCGAACCGCGTCGTCACGGAGGCTTTTCAGGTGAAGCTGACGAATGACAATGGGGCGCAGAAAAGGCGCCTCGACTCCGTCGATGGTGGCGACGAAGCCCTCCCGGCGGGCGAACCACCACACCCAGAGGCGAACCCCATTGGAAACTGCAATTGGTGCAAGCAGGATAGCGGAGAGCGCCACGACGGCGATCACCAGAATAATGAGAAAGGTTCTATTCTTAAGCGGCATCGGGGTGAGACAAAGAGGAGGTGATCAGTGACCGGTGATCGGCAATCGGCAATCACAAGTGGGTTTCTCGCTTAGATACTGTTCATATTTCACAGATACGGGATCACTATTCACCTTTCTTCTCGTCTTTGAAGACCAAACGCAGCGGCTGCGCTGTGTGAATTCGTTGTTCGAGTTGCTGCTGCAAAGTTTCCTCCGCTTCAGGGGGCAGCTCGCTTTCTGCTGCCCTCTTCCAAGCCAACTCAGGCAGGACTGTCAATTCGCTCTGAACATCCTGCCCGGAAATTCGATTCCACAACCCGTTTTCAAACGCGAGCACGTCCACTTGTTGCTGCTCAACACCCAGAATCTGAGCGTGCGGCAACTGCACGATGATTTCCTCAGGACGAATATTAATCGAAAGGCCCTTCCGCAGATCGAACCCGGCTTTGGCGATAAAGGTGCCATGCAGTTTCACGCGTTTGGAGCTGCCCACCCACGTGTGGAGCAATTCGTGTTCGACCTCGATGCGGCGTGACAAGACGACCAGCTCGCTTACTGGCGTCGTCTGTTCCATGTAAACGCGATCATTGATCGTGATCCGTGGCTGCAAATGCGCGATGTCGATGAACGCTGCGCGCAGATTTTTGCCAAGCCTCTCCAGCTCAGCCGTGCTTTGCCGCGCTGTGCGCGTCGGCCAACTCTCCAAACGCAAGACGATGACGAGGATCGTCGTTGCAATGATTAGCGCTACAACCGCCAACGTGATCGGCCACGCGACGCGATATGGGTTTGCTGATTTTGACATTGGACGTTCGACGTTCGGCGTTGAGCGTTTCTGTTCTGACGCAATCGAGCAAGAGCAAGATCACGAGCAAGAAGAAAGCGGCGAACGTTTTGGCGCCAAAAAATACCGCCCCCCACGCCCGATAGGCGTGAAGGGCGGCTGTTCCCCCCAGAACAATCGTAGAAAACTTCCAAGGCTCTAAGCGAGGTTTCGCCCGCTGGCAACAAAAATTTGCACAAAATTTTCGCGCGGTTCTCCCGTCGCGAGCTCGAAAGTAAGATCACGGCACGACCGAGTGAAAAAATACGTCGTGTGCGAGCGCGATCGAGAGGTTGCACAAGCGCCCGTCGCGGTCTCTAGTTTTGGATGCGTGATTTGGGCGATGAACGGGCGTCGCGCAATTTCGCCGGTTCATTGCTGGTCGCCCATCCAAATATGGTCGACCCAAACTTTCGGCGCACGGTGCTGTTCGTTTCCGAGCATGAGCCTAACGAGGGCGCGCTGGGCGTGATCATCAATCGCCCGCTTGACCGACCAGTGGCCGAACTGGTTGCCGGTACGCCGCCGGCGGGGCTGGCCGATGTGCCGGTGTTTTTGGGCGGTCCAGTTGGGAAAAACCAGCTGATGTTCGCGGCATTTGAATGGCAGAAGGGCGCAGGGCTGAAACTCAATCACAACATCGCCTTGAACGAAGCGACTGATGCACACGGCCATAAAAATTTGCTTACGGTTTGCGCTTTTGTGGGCTACGCAGGCTGGGGAGCGGGCCAGCTCGAAATCGAGGTGAAGCAAAAGGCTTGGGTTGTGCAGAAAGCCAATCCGTCGCTGCTGAAACTTGATCGCCTGTCAAATCTGTGGTTCGACATTATGCGAACGCTGGGGCCGTGGTATAAAATGCTCGCCGCGGCTCCAGATGATCCTTCGCTGAACTGATTTAAGAAGTGAGCCGTCCGAAGTAATTTAGCTTGATTCCAGGTCTCACTTCTCACTAATCACTGTCACTTCGCACGATGATCATCGGTGTCCCAAAGGAGATTAAGGAACAAGAGCAGCGCGTTGCCTTGCTTCCGTCCGGCACGAACCAACTCACCAGGCGTGGTCACTCCGTTTTGGTGGAAACGAATGCGGGGATCGGTTCCGGCTATCCCGACCAGGAATACGTTAAAGCTGGCGCGGAAATTGTGGAGCAGCCGAAGGAAGTTTTCGCGCGCGCTGACATGATCGTGAAAGTCAAGGAACCTCTCAAAGCAGAGTTCCCGTTATTATCCAGAGGCCAAATCCTTTTCACGTATCTGCATCTGGCCGCGAGCAAACCTCTCACTGAGTCGATGCTGAAATCGGGCGTGACTGGGGTGGCGTACGAGACGATCCAGGTGGACCATCGTTTGCCGCTGCTGGAACCCATGAGCGAAATTGCTGGTCGCATGTCAGTGGTGATGGGCGCCAATTTTTTGGCCAAATACAATGGAGGCAGCGGGGTTTTGCTGGGGGGCGTTCCGGGAGTTTTGCCCGGCCGGGTAGTCATCGTTGGCGGCGGAACTTCGGGCGTGAACGCCTTGCGCATGGCCAAAGGTCTCGGCGCCGATGTCACAATTCTCGACATCGATGTCGAGCGGCTACGATTCCTGGATGTGGCGATAGAAAACCTGCACACGCTTTATTCGAATGAAGCGAATTTGGACGAATTAATGCCCGACTGCGATTTGCTCATCGGCGCGGTGCTTTTGCCGGGAGCCAAAGCGCCGAAGCTGATCACACGTGCAATGTTGCGAAAGATGAAACGCGGCAGTGTGCTCGTAGATATTTCTATCGATCAGGGTGGTTGCGCCGAAACTTCGCGACCAACGACGCATCACGATCCGGTTTACGTCGAAGAAGGTGTGACCCATTATTGTGTAGCCAACATGCCCGCAGCATACGCGCGTACGGCGACGCAAGCGCTTACAAACGTTACCTATCGTTACGTGGAGCTACTGGCGGATTTCGGTCTCGAGGACGCGTGCAAAAAGCAGCCGGCGCTGATTGGCGGGATCAACACGCTCGATGGCCGGCTGACTTGCAAGGCCGTAGCCGAGGCGCATGGCTTGAAATGGGACCCGCCGTTTTAGTGCTCGTCGCGAGGTATTTGTGTTTCAAGGAACATTCTGCGCGGTCCAAAAACTGCGCTTGCTGCGATCGATCAATTAAAGCAATATGCGACTCCAATTATGAAGAAATACATCTGCATCCTGGCCGGTGCCGCGCTTCTCGCGGCGTGCGAGCAAAAAACTGAAACTGTCACTCCTGCGACAACTCCAACTCCTACGACCCCGCCGCCCGCGGCGACTGAAATGACCAGTCCGGCTGCCACGGAAGCTCCTGCTGCTGCGACAATGGAATCGCCGGCAGGCACAACGGAAACACCTGCTGAGTCGCCCGGGCAATAAATCGCCCGGTTTCTTTTTCTCGAGAAATCTTCCGCTGGATTCCGGGGGAAGATTTCTTTTGTACTGACGTCGTGCATTCGCAGTCGCGGCCGCCTCTTGAGCAACTCGTTCCGGGATACAAATTCTTGGCAGCCCACATGCCGAACGCAGGTTCATTCTCATTCCCGAAGGCGCGTCGCCTGACGGACTCCTCAGAATACGAGCGTTTGAGACGGGACGGCGTCACACGACGCGGCAAACTCCTGATATTAAATGTGATGCCGGTGGAGAATTCCGGTCCCTGGCGGGCAGGATTCATTACTTCACGCCGGCTCGGCGGTGCGGTCGTTCGCAATCGCGTTCGGCGTCGTTTGCGAGAAATTGTTCGCCGGCACCAGCACGAACTGAGAAAAGGCTTTTGGTTCGTAATTGTTGCCAGAAACGAGGCCGCGACCACGAGCTATGGCGCGTTGGAAGATGAATGGTTGCGCCTCGCAAGGCGCGCTTCTATTCTGCTCTGATGCTCGGACTGGTTCGTTTTATTATTCGCCTCTATCAGTGCACGCTTTCGCCGCTATTTCGTCTGCTTTGCGGTCCTGACTGCGGCTGCCGATTTACCCCGACCTGTTCGAGATATTTTCTGGAAGCGGTGGAGACGCATGGAGTTCGGCACGGGAGCTGGCTGGGATTGAAGCGCCTGGCTCGCTGCCAACCGTGGGGTGGATGTGGGTACGACCCGGTGCCTCCGCGCTGGGTGGGCGGATCTCAGAATGAGATCCGTCGCTGCGTCTGATCGTGCAAAACCGAATTTATGGATCGAACTGCGTGGATTGTAGTCGCTCTTTGCGTGGTCGGGCTCGTGGTGTGGGAAATTTATCTGGCAAAGCAAATGGCGCCCAGGCCGGCTCCCGTCACTGCGTCGCCCGGGCAAATTTCGCCAACGGCAACGCCTGCGATCCTCGCGCCTTCGCCCTCTCCGCTTGCCACACCGGAAGCTGCGTCAGAGGGCGCTGAGTCAGTTCCGACGTTCGCGGAAAAGATCGAAACGCTGCGCAATTCAGATGTCGAATTGCGCTTCACGAATCGCGGGGGCGGCATCGCCGAGGCGGTTATGCTCAATCACATCGCTGAAGACGCTAAGCGCGTGACCTTAAATTCCCCGAAGCACATGCCTATCGGCGCGATGGTTGATGACCCCGCAAAGCCACTTTCGGAATTTACGTTATTGCGCGAGTCCGACAGCAGCGTTCGGTGCGAGCGCACGACGCCTGACGGAATCACGATTCGGGAGAAGTTTTCGTTGCTGCAGTCGAGTCAGAAGAAAGACAATTTTCTTCTCGAGTTGAACCTGGACGTCCAGAACACGCGTGCACACCCGTACAAAAAGGGTGACTACTTCGTCGCGCTCGGTTCGGCGGCGCCGATTCATCCGCGGGAC
This sequence comes from Verrucomicrobiota bacterium, assembly GCA_046726875.1. GTDB lineage: Bacteria > Verrucomicrobiota > Verrucomicrobiia > Chthoniobacterales > UBA10450 > Udaeobacter. The sequence goes on along the minus strand of JBKPBJ010000029.1, from coordinate 29,394 downwards.
TATCCCTACTACACCCGGTTGGTTTGGTGCATTAATGGGAAAGCCAGAGACAGGAACGTGAGTGCATTTCAAGGTAGCGGCGGTTTTCTCGGTTTCGGTGCGCATCCGGCGCAGCCGGTTTTCCAGGAGAATTTTGCCGGAGCAGAATGGACAGCTGTGACGGACCAGTTTTTCGCCACGATCATCGCGCCGCTGAATGCGAAAGCTACCGGCATTTGGGGCCGTTCGTTTGACGTCTCCGCTGAGCAAAACATGATCGGCATTGAAGGCGCGATGTGCATGCACAGGCCTGACTTGCAGCCGGGCGAAACTTACACCGCGCGCTTCCAGATCTGGGCGGGACCAAAAATCTATCATCGGCTGGCTCAACTCGAGCACAACGAAGCGGAGATCATGAACTTCGGCGTGTTTAAAATCGTCAGCCAATTCCTGCTCAACTTTCTCAACACAATTCATGGTTTCGTCAAAGATTACGGCGTCGCCATTCTCGTACTGACAGTTGTCGTACGCCTCGTGCTCTGGCCACTCCAAAGCAAAGCGAATCAAACAATGCGCAAGACAGCGCTGCTTGGGCCGAAGATGCAGGAGCTGCGCGAGAAATACAAAGACGATCCCACCCGGATGAACCAGGAGGTGATGAAGCTTTACAAGCAGTATGGCATTAATCCCGTAGGCGGTTGTTTGCCCATGGCCATTCAGATCCCGATTTTCTTTGGGCTTTACCAGATGCTCGCGCAGGCGGTTGAATTGCGAAACGCACGGTTCCTCTGGGTACACGACCTGTCCCAACCCGATACCGTGGCGCATCTGCCCGTGCTCGGTTGGCCAATCAACATCATCCCGCTGCTCATGGCGGCTACGCAGGTCTGGCTCATGGCAATGACACCGAAGACGGGCGACCCCACGCAACGCCGCATAATGATGTTTACGCCGCTGATCTTTCTATTTTTCTGCTACAATTTTGCGGCGGCTCTGGCATTGTATTACACCGCGCAAAATCTTTTCAGCATCCTGCAATTTTATCAGAACAAACGACAACCCATGCCGACGCTCGAAAAAGTTGCTCCCGCCGCAAAACGCAAGCGATGATGACGCCAAAAGATCTGCTGGACACCATGCTTGGGTACCTCGGCTTCGTGGTGCAAATCGAAGAGACCACCAACGAAGGTGGCAACCCGACGCTGCAGATTTACACCGAGGAAAGCCGGCGGCTCATCGGACGCAACGGAGAGACGCTCGAAGCTATTCAGTTTTTGCTCAATCGTTTGCTGCAGGCCAGAGACAAAAACGCCGAAAAAGTCATCGTCGATTGCGAACATTATCGCTCCATGCGCGAAGATCGCATCGTCCATCGCGTGCGCGAGCTGGCCGAGCGGGTGCGCATCACCGGCCGTTCGCTCCAGCTCGAGCCGATGAATTCTTATGAACGGCGTCTCGTCCACAACGCTTTCAAAGACGATCCGGAAGTTGCGACGTGGAGTCCGTCCGATTCCGCGCGCATCAAGCAAATCACGTTGCTAAAGCGCCAGCCGAAAAAAGAAGCTGCGCAACAAGGGTAGCGCGACCACAACTCGCCCGCCGGGCCAAGGGTTGCTCGGCCTGAGTCGTCACGCGGCAGCGATGTACACGCCGCAGGCGATCGCTTCGAGCGATTGCCTGCTTCCGCAGAAGCAGACTTTAGAATGTGCCTAGGACAAGCCGAGGGCGTGCAGAGTAGCTGCGGTAACTGTCCCTGTCACGCTCAGGTCCTGCTCTTGTTGATATCGGGCGAGGGCGGCCTCGGTTTGGTCCCCGAGAATGCCGTCGACTAGGCCGTGGTAATATCCCAGGCTGGCCAGCTTCGACTGGACTGCGCTGACGACTCCGTTGCTGTACTGGCCTGAAGGCGCATAGCCATTATAGTAGCTATACGGCGAAGAGCCGTAGTAGTAGTCATAGCCGTCATACGGATAGCCGTCGTGGTCGTAGCTATAATCATACGGATACGAGTAATAATCCCAGGGATAGGAACTGTAATAAGCATAGGAGCCGAACGGATAAAAGCCCGGATCTAGTCCCCACCAGAAGCCATTGATAAAGACGAAGACGTTTCCATTGTGGAAATGCGCATGGTGCCGATTCCAGTCGCGGTGCCAGTTCGCGTCATGACGCACGGATGCATGGTTCTTGATGAATGACTGGCGATTTGCCGCGGTCAGCCGGTTTGCGGTCATCGATGTCCGTGGATTTGAAAACCGACTCCGGCCTACTATCGAGCTCGCCCGATTTTGTTGACGATTGATCGCTGCACTCCTGCCGGCAGACGAACTTATCGATCGGCTTGTTGAGCCGATGGAGCTCTGCGGCCTGACCGCAGGCATGCGCGTAGCCCCGTGGTAAGATCGCGGTGCGCGGCTTATTGCGCCGAAGCTTCTGCCGCTGAAGCGTGCTCCGCCTCGGGACAAAGCTGGCGCCGCGCCTGAGCCTCCACCGGCAAAGCCACCGAAATGACCGCGGCTGGAGCCGCCGCCACCAAAGTGGCCCCCAGCAAACCCGCCTCCGCCACCATGAGGAGCTGCCCATGCTGGCTGGCTCAAGGCAAGGAGAGTGATCCCTGCTAAACTGAGTAATTTCGTCGTTTTCATGCCATTAAGCTCGTAGCCGCCCAGCTTCGCTACGAGTGCGCGTCAGTAAGATTTTGCGGTGCTACGTAGGAGTCGACACGCGCTCCCTCCTTTGGAAGAGGGATTGAAAATGACGAATGTCGAATGGCGTCGCGCCTGCCTGTAGAGGCAGCCGTGTCGGTTGAACAAGCTCGTGTCAGCGAGTGAGCCTGGCTCGTCGGGATGCAACATTATCACCAGTTACATCTATGCCAGACTGTAAGATCAACCGGAGGCGGAAAGCTGGAACGCCTGAGCGAGCGAAAAACGCCGGAGCACCGGTCCACTCCAAAACGCGAGCGAACTAAGTACGCTGAATTCGCGGCTACGTTTGGAGTGCGGCGCAGCTGCGCGCTTTCCTGCGATTCGCTTCTCGCGCGTATTCCTGGCTATAGTTGAATCAGACCGCGTCGTGTTGCGGTGGCGACGGCTTCGGTGCGGCTGACGACGTTCATCTTCGCGAAAATGGCTTTCACGTGCGATTTCACGGTGCCTTCACTGATGAAAAGTGCCGAGCCGATCTCCTTGTTGCTTTTTCCCTGTGCCATCAGCTTGAGCACGTCGAGCTCGCGCGCGCTCAGAGTTTCGCCGCTGACTCGCTCGGCCAACTTCGCAGCGAGATGCACCGGAACACACGTTTCGCCGGCGTGCACGCGGCGGATGCAATCCATTAATGCCTCGCGAGGCACATCCTTGAGCAGATAGCCTTTGGCTCCGGCCTGGATGGCGCGATAGATATCTTCATCGCCATCAAAAGTCGTCAACACCACGATGCGCGCGTTCTCGTCTTGCTGCCGGATTTCTTTGATCGCACCAACGCCATCGAGCTCGGGCATTCGCAAATCGAGTAGCGTCACATCGGGGCGGTGCTGTTTCCAAAGATCGACTGCCTCGCGCCCATTGCCCGCTTCGGCGACAACGAGCATGTCCGGCTTGCGCCGAATAAGTGACACCAGACCTTCGCGCACAACACTGTGATCATCCGCGATCAGAACGCCGATGCGTGATGTTTTCCGCGTACTCTGGTAGGGACGCCGCGCTGTGGCGTCCGGTCGGCGCAGCGCGCCGACCCTACCACGTGCAGATTTCCTTTTCGCCTTCACGACATCGATTCGCCGTTATAGGGCAAGGTAACGAGTACCTTTGTACCTTTGCCCCGCGCGCTACTGATTTTCAGTGTCCCGCCCATTTGTTCGACGCGCTCGCGCATGCCGGCTAAACCGAAGCCATCATGTCGCTCTTTGACTTTGAACCCGTCGCCGTCGTCACGAAGCACGAGGCGGAGTTCTTTTGAATTGAACGTCAGGCTGGTCTCAAAATTGCGCGGGTGCGCGTACTTGAGCGAATTCGTCAACGCTTCCTGTCCGATGCGCAGGAGATTTTCCTGCCAGACCAACGGCAGATGGCGCGTTTTGCCGCGAAGAGTGAAAGTGGTATGAAGCGCCGTTCCGGCAGTTGTGTTCTTGATAATTCCTTTTAGCGCTTCCCAGAAGTTACGGCCTTGTAAAGCTTGGGGCCGCAACGCGTGGACAGATCGGCGCGCTTCGTTCAAACTGTGCCGCGCCAGTTCGGCGGCGCGTTGCAAATGCTTGTTCGCTTCCTTGCGCCGGCAGCACGCGATGGCATCCTCCACCGCTTCCAACTGCACAATTACGCCAGTAAACCCTTGCGCGAGCGTATCGTGAATGTCTCGCGCCATCCGATTTCTTTCTTCCAAAATGGCTGTCTGCCGGCTGCGTTCGGCGGACTCATTGAGTTGAATTGCGAGCATCGCCTGGTGTGCGAGTGCCTGTGCCAGTTCGATTTCTTCCGGCCGATAAGGCGGCGTCTCGCCATGACGAATTCCAATGAATCCTTTTACCTGACCGCCCACCAGCGTTGGAATTCTCAGGAACTTCTTTGTTCCTCCAGATTTCAAATACTCGCGGAGTTCGCTGGACGTATAGGGATCATGTTCCACATCTTCGCAAACGACCGGCACTCCGGCAAAAAACAGTTCACGAAGCCCGGGATCTTCCTTCCACGATGACGGATTCTTGATAAATGGATGCTCCGGATCGAGTTTGGCGAAGTTTGTGCCCTCCGCCCAGGCGCGTAACACGAGCGAGTCATTCGATTCGTCTAGCAGCCAAAGAATCACACTTTGCGCGTCCAACAGGCGGCCAATCGTGCTCAGCATTTGCCCGAGGAACTTGTCTGGCGCGGGCGCAGTCGCGAGCACATCCAAGCTGTAGGTCAATGCTTCCGCCTGGCCACGGGCAACTTGCTCGGAAGCGCGCAGAGCTTCCTCAGCACGATCACGTTCAATGGCAACGCGGACCAGGTACGTGGCCAACTCGATCAACCCAAGGTCTGTCGCCGTGGGGCTTCGCGCTTCGCGATAGTACATGCAGAACGTCCCCAAAACTTTTCCGTTGGAAGAGAGTACCGGATTCGACCAGGAAGCACGCAGCCCATGTTTCAGTGCCGAAGTGCGATGCTCCGGAACGTTCCAAAGCGGGTCTGTGGCGATGTTGGAAACAATGACCTGCGATCCCCGATAAGCCGCGGTACCGCAGGAGCCGGCACACGGTCCGATCGGCAGAATTTCCATCTGCTGCATCCATTGTTTCGGGAGACTTGGTCCTGCGATGCAATCCAGATGGAGGCCATCGCGATTCAGCAGCAAGACCGAAGCAAGCGTGCCGCTACGCTGCTCTTCTATAAACACGCACAATGCGTTTAGGATCTCTTTCAGCGGAATACCGGTGGCGATCATCTCGAGAACTCGCTTCTCTGCCGTGAGCAAGGCTTCCGCTTTCTTCCGCTCGCTAATATCACGCAGGATCGCCTGCAAATATCCGCCGCGAATCGCCGACACTGAAACTTCCACGGGAACGATCTCCCCGTTTTTCCGTACAAATTTTCTCTCGAATCGTATCGTGTGTCCCGTCTTTAGTTTCTCGAGCCTCTCTCGAAACAGGTGGCGTTCTTCCGGCAGATAGGTATCGGTGACAGGCATGCCGATCAATTGGTCCTCGGGAATTCCAGCCAGCTCAGCGCCCGCGCGGTTTCCCAAAACACAGATGCCGGCAGAGTCAACGACGTAGATCGCATCGGGGGAAATCTCGATCAGGTCCCGATATTTTTCTTCGCTCTTGCGCAATTTTTCTTCTGTGGATTTGCGCTCCGTTACATCCCGCAGCGTGCAGAGCGTAGACAAAAATTCTCCACTCTCTGAAAGGCGGGGAACCGATGCGCCGTCGAAATAGATGATGGCGCCATCTTTCGTTCTCCAGCGGATTTGATATTGCCGCGTTTTGCCCTGCAGCAGATGTGCGAGGAGTTCACGAGCAAACGGTCGGTCTTCAGCGAGAAGCAGAAGCTCAAAAATATTCGAGCCGCGCAATTCCGATTCTGAATAGCCGCTCAGTTGAACGCCGCGCTGATTGATGCAGAGAATATTTCCGACGCGATCCAGCGAAAGGATCACGTCGTGGGATAACTTAAACAGGTATTTGGCTGCGCTTTCGCCTTCGTCGGCTGTCGGACAAGAGTCTTGCAGATTACGGATTGCAGATTTGCGACTGCCGATTCGCGGCACGCGCAGATCGAGACTGCCAGGGGGTGGATTTACGTCCGTCGAGCCGGATTCTGCGCGAGTGCGCATGAGAGAAGTCTAACAATCCAGCACCGCCGCGCCACTTTTGTTTGCTCCCTCGAAAGAGGTGTAATCGGCTCTCCCTTGGGGAGTATCGAAAAATCCTCCAACCGCCTCGTGGTCGCGTGTCCCCTGCTTGCCTAGCTTTAGACGAAACGAAATTAGCAGAAATGGAAACCAAACAATTTCAGAGCAAGTCCAGGCGAGTTCTGAGGACGATTTTTCGGCGTCCCTCGCGGCGTCACGATCCGATGCTCGTGCTTAACATGGCTCTGTTTAACTTCACGGACGGATGGAACTGGGCTTTTTCGAGGGATCAGTATGCACGGTTCTCTGTCTGATAGTTCGCAGGCGATGAATTATGCGCCTGCCGCCCAGCCGACGATAAACGCCGCTCAACAATGCGTAGTTGTGAAGGCGCCCATTGCCTGCGTGTATGAACAGTGGTCCCGCGTTGAGAACCTGCCAAAATTCATCACGTCGCTTCGCGAGGTGCGAAGAATTGATGATACGCATTTTTCGTACGTCTGGCATCCGAACGGCGAGGACCAACAAGGGACGTTTCAGATCGTGCTTCAAATTCCTGGTCGCCGAATCGCGTGGCGAACCATCTCAAACGGCTTCATGTCCGGCGTGGTCTCCTTCGAACCACGTTCGCAGCAGGAAACGGAAGTAACGTTGAAGATCCGTTCGATCTTCGATCCGCCCAATCTGTCGCGGAGAATCGAAGAGTATCTGCACAATTTCAAACGGCTGGTTGAGAACGAGGCAGCTGCACCATGAGAAATTTTCCGAGCGAGGAAGCACTCGTAGCGGCATATTGGCGAAAACTAGCAAGGTCCATCGAAAGGACATATACGAGCAATGGCCGCAGGAGCAGGAAAGCCCCGCTGTCCAGAAAGGTTTCGGCAGTCGGCGGAGCGCGCCGATCCTACCAGCTTACGCGGCGAAAATGGCAGCGACGTAGCGGCTGAGGCCGCCCGTCCAGTTCGATTCGAACTTACAGCACGTGCCAACCATCGTGAAATTCCTCCTCGGGCACATAAAGGAAATCGATACCAGCGCTTGCGCGCAGGATGAACAATTTGGGGAGCACACATGGCCCGCATGCTGACTCCGGTGGGTTACCGGACTCTTCCAAGGGGGGAGGAAGACTTTGCGGCGCGGCGCCGCAAAGAGCATGCGAGGCCGGTGCGCTCTCCAACCAAATTCTTGCATGAGCGAGAAGGCCCACAGGTGACGACTATGGGGAACGACAGGAGCGTAGCCCAACCGTCTTCGCGTGGCTGAGTAGCCGGATGTAACACTGAATTACTGCGAAGGAGAAAAAAGATTGATTACAGCGATTTCCGATCCTTCGTCGCCACCAGCGCAACCGACGAAGAGATCGCGGAGTAGATTGGTGAGCACGCGAAAAAACGTCCGCGCGCCGAAATAGTTGCCTGGAACAACAAGGAACGCGATTTGCGCCTAAGCGATCTGCCGCACGAGATCCAGGAGTTCATGGAAGACTACATCCGGAAGTTCGTCCCGCGCAACCGGGTGGTGTATCACTGGTTCGACGTGTACGATCTGGAAGAGCAGCGGATCTGAAACAGACTGTAGCCACGGCCCTGCGGGCCGTTGTCCATCAAAAATGCGTGCGATGATGACCGGCCACAGGCCGGTCGCTACAACATTCGTGAAATCGCTATAGCGTTTGGCTCGCGCGACTGTCGCAAGTGTGATCGCACTACTTTGCAGGCGATTTCTCGGCGGCTTGCAATTTGATGTTGATCTCGGACGTGAGCGTTCGATGAACCGGGCATTTGGCCGCAACCTGCATCAGCTTCGCGTGCTGTTCTGGAGTCAACGGACCAGTCAGTTCCACTTCGACATCGATTCTGTCGAGCATGCCTTCCTTTGTTTCGCACTCCTCGCAGTCCGCTGCATAGATGCGCGAGTGCGAGAGCGAAACCGTAATATTTTCCAGAGGCAGACGATTTCGCCGCGCGTAAAATCCGATTGTCATTGAAGTGCACACGCCAAGCGCCGTGAGCAAATAATCGTAGGGATCCGGCCCGGCATCGCCGCCGCCGCCGCTCACCGGTTCGTCAGAGACCAAGTGATGTTTACCCGCAATGACTTCCTGTTTGAAACTGTCGGCGCCGCCGCGCACGACGACATGAGCTGCTTCTTTGTTGGTTTGTGTAGCCATGGTTAATCAGGGCCTCAGGATTCCTCGGAAGGCGTCGCGGTATCGCCAGATCAGAAAGACTAACAAAATCGTAATGACTGCGGCCAATGGCAGCCCGCTGGGATCCATCAAGATGTGAACAAGGTCGATGTTCACAATGACAGGAGCGAGCAAGACCAAACCGAGAGGGACGAAACGTCCGATAAGCAGGAGCAAGCCGCCGACGATTTGAAACACGGCGACGACGTGAAGATAGTGACTCAGGAAAAGCGCCTTTGTGAAGTCTCCAACCAGCCCCGGCGGTGGCGGCGGCATCGGGATGAAATGCAAGAAGATGTTCGAACCGAAGACGACGAAAATGAGTCCGAGAAGAACCCGAGCAATAATCGTGGCGATTTTCATCTGGCCATCGTGACTCGAGGGAGTCGAAATTCCAATCTTGAAATTTTCGTGAGCCGGTGCGACGGCAGGAACATTGTTCAGATCCCAGCTCGATTGAGAATCGATTTGACCACTTTTTCTGCTTCAAAGACTTCGCGTGCGAGAGCGCGAGCGGCGCGGGAATGATTTGCGTAATCGGCGTTAACGGTTTTCACTGCATCACCGATTTCGTCCAACGTCCGGAACGATAACAGGCCTTGTGTGCCGCCGTAATTTTTCGTGAAGCCGGTTTCCTGAGTGATGACGGGGCGGCCGGCAGCGAGATAACATGCGCTGCGGTCGCTGAACCAGCCGGTGTTAAGCTGGACGTATTGGTCCTTGGCGACAGTGAACTCGCCTTTGGAGCGCTGGATGTAATCGCGGTAAAGCCAGTAATCGACGCTCATTTGCAGCGGCGAGATAAGGCGCCAACCGTTTTGCTCAAATTTCTTGCGCGTTCTTGGGTCGTCGATGTTGGTTGCCATCTCGAATGTTTCACCGGCTTTTTTTGGCGCCGCGACGAACTGGAGAAATTCGCGGGATTTGCTCCACAGATATTTTTTGCCGCGCCACGTGATGTCTTTCAGACCACTCGTGGACCAGTTCGCGATTGTTGTGAACACCGCCGCGCGAGAGGGCGAGCGCGCGGTTTTCCAAAGATCGGTCACCACTGGTTGCCGTGTCGGCAGCCATTTGAACCCATGCAGCGGCACCGGAAAATCTTGCGTGCCGATGTTTTCGCCGAATGTAAAAAGTGCGTGATGCCGCCGCAGATAGTCGACCGTCAATTTCACACCTTTGTCGATCTTGATTTGCTCAACGCCGGGGTCGCTCTCGATGTAAAGAATGCGATCGGAAACGAGCAGGTCATCGTTGAATTCCTGCGTACCGCAAACGTTCAGGATTGCGTCCGCATGGCGATAGAGTTGCCGGATATGTTTTAATGGCAGACCGGCAGTCGGATTTCCCGGTAAATACCGGGCACAATATGCCCAGCGATGCTTGAAACCGAATTCGCGCGCCAATCGGGCGAGAACTTTTGCTGCGTAATCGAATTCGTCGGTAACTTCGAACGTTTCGGGGTTGTACGGCAGGCGCGCTGAATCTTCGATAAAGAAAACGTCGTGCCCGAGCCGTTGCAGTCCTACGATGTAATGGACATGCTGCCAGATCACGCCTGCGATCGGCATCGAGCCCATAAAGCCCATGACCACGATGCGCTTGCGTTTCATCACGAAGAAAACGCCGAACGCTCAACTTCGAACGTTCAACATCGAACGAAAAGAGTTCGGCGTTGGGCGTTGGGCGTTAGAACGACTCACGTTTGGAATTTTTTCACCACCACGGCCGGGTTCCCGGCGACGACTGTATTTGGTTCAACGGTTTTGGTCACCACGGAGCCGGCGGCAACGACCGAGTTTTCGCCGATCGTAACGCCTTTCAAAATCACGGCATTCATTCCGATCCAGACATTGTCGCAGATTCTGACTGCCGCGGTTTTCAATTTGGGGCGGGGCGGGCGGTTTTTGAAATACGGCGCCAGTGCTTGCGCGTCGATCAGGCGTTGCGCCGGTTCGAGCGGATGAAAATCGGAATCGGCGATGCCGACGTTCCATGAAACAAGGCAATACGAACCGATCTCGATCTTTTCCTCGGCCATGATAAGCGCGCCGTTGAGCAGCGTGAAATCGCCGATGATGCAGTGGCCGTTGTCCCCGACAGCAAAAGAGCAGCCCGCGTAACACGAAACGTGTTTGCCGATGACAACCGCGCCCGGTCTTTTGCTTCGGAGCTTTCGAAAAATTTGCGCGCTCTCGCAATAGAATCCCCCGCCAAACTCAACGTTCGGCGGGATCGGCTCCGGCCACCAGTCGCCTTCGACGTGCCGATCTTCTCTAACATTGCTCATGCCTTTGGAGTGCGGCGACGTGTCGCCGCTTTAAAAGCGCGAACATGTCCGCGCACTCCAAGACGGCAAGTGAAGATGTCACGTCGGAAATTTTCCCGATGCATAAAGTTTCGCGTAAACGCCGCCGCGGGTGAGGAGTTCGGGGCCGCGACCTTGTTCGATGATGCGTCCGTGATCGAGCACTATGATCTGGTCAAGATTGTGAATCGTCGCCAGCCGATGTGTGGCGATCAACGTCGTCCGGCCGCGCATTAGTTCCTTGATCGTTTCCATGATGGCAGCTTCCGTCGCCGGGTCGAGCGCCGAAGTCGGTTCGTCCAGCAACAGAACCGGCGCGTTCTTCAGAAATGCTCGCGCAATTCCGATGCGCTGCCGCTGACCGACGCTTAAATGCCCGCCTCGTTCGCCGACGAGGCTGCTGTATCCCTGCGGCATTTGCCGAATAAACTCATCCGCCTGCGCGCGCCGCGCCGCTTCAATAATCTCTTCCTCGGTCGCATCGGGTCGGCCGTAGGCGATGTTTTCGCGAACGGTGGTGGAGAAAAGTAGCGTGTCTTGCAACACGATCGCGATCTGAGCCCGCAAAGATCTCTTCGTAACCTCGCGCACATCGCGACCATCGAGCATCACGCAGCCCGTAGTCGAATCGTAAAACCGCGGCACCAGACTGAGCAGTGTACTTTTGCCCGCGCCCGTGCCGCCCACGAGTCCAACAATTTGATTCGGCGCGATGCAAAGATTGATATCGCGCAAAACGATTCGGCTTTGGGCGTAACCAAAATTGACCGAGCGAAACTCGATCGCGCCTTTAGCCGATGAAATTTCGACCGCATTTGGCGAGTCGCGCACATCGTCCTGACGGTCCAACACCTCGAAGCAGCGTTTCGCGCCGGCTGTCGCGCCTTCCATTGCCCAGGCCGTGTACGTCAGGGATTCCAATGGTTGATACAACATCAGGAGATAAGCACTGAAAACCAGTAACGAACCGAGGCTCAGCGTACCCGCGAGCACATGCAATGTTCCGACGTAATACATCACCGCCGTGCCGATCACCATTAGGGTGCTGATTACCAACGCGCTGTTCACGTTGGTTAACGTCAGTCGCAGGTTCGCCTGCAAACTCTGCTGCGCTTGCTGATGAAATTGCCGCACCTCGAAGTCTTCGCGCCCGAAAGCGTGCACCATCCGGATCGAGCTCAGTCCCTCCTGCGCTTGTGCAAGGACGGCGCTTTCCTGTTCCTGAATCGAGGTCGATTCACTACGAATTCGGCGCGCGAAAAAATAAATCGCGCCCACGATCAAAGGCACAATCGCCAGGGAAAGCAGCGTCAATACCCAGTCGAGCCTCATCATTACGATGAATGTGCCGATCAGTGCGATTACCGAAGCAAAGATGTTGGTGAAACCTTTGTTGTAGATTGTTTGGATCGACTGCGAATCGTACGCGACGCGAAAGCTCGAGTCGGCAGATCGCCGCGCATCATGAAATTTCAGCGAGAGCCGTTGCAGATGAGAGTAAAGGTCAGTGCGCAATTTCAGCAGCGCTTGGAGGCCGATCTTCACGAACAGATAGTTCGTGACCCAGTTGATAATTCCCCAGGCAAACTGGATGACGATCAGTGCGAGACAGAGCACGGGAACCCATGTGCGCCAATCGCCGCGCGCAGCGGGCATTGGTCGCAGGAAATCGTCCACGATGATTTTGAACGGCCACGGCTTAAGCAGATTCAGGCCAATGCCGACCAGCGACAGAAGCAGGCCGAGGATCGTTTTTGCCCAAAACGGCTGGTAATAGCGAAGGACGCGCCGGTAGATAGACATGGGAATTTCCGCTTGCGGATTCCGGTTTAGACTGGGTTGAGCCGAATTTTATTGCCGCACGAATGCAGAGATTCCTCGACTTCGCTCGGAATGACAAGACGCCGTTTGTCCTCAGAGCAGCCGGTGGCATCGGATGGCGCGGCTAGACCGACAACTGGAATTTTGGATTGCGGATTGCGGATTTCCGATTGAACTACTCGCGCGGCTGCCAGCGTACTAGAAATCGTAAATCGTAAGTCGAAAATCAGCGATGCATCATCTGGTTCAAATATGGTTTCAGTGGGTCGAGCAGTGGGGGTATGTGGGAATCATTTTGCTCATGGCGATGGAAAGCTCGATTTTTCCGGTACCCAGCGAGATCGTGATCCCTCCTGCCGCGTTTCTCGCTTCAGAAGGAAAATTAAATACGTTCGGCGTCATCGCGGCGGGCACATTCGGCTCGTGGCTAGGCGCGACAGCGACCTACTGGGCTTCGCTGTGGCTTGGACGCGTGTTTATTGCGCGCTGGGGACGCTATTTTCTGCTCAGCGAGCATAAGATAGAGCGCGCCGAAAGGTGGGTTCGTCGATATGAAGCAGGTGGCATTTTCTTTGCCCGTCTTTTGCCAGTCATCCGTCATGTCATTTCCATTCCGGCTGGAATCATTCGCATGAACTTCACCACATTCAGCGTAATGACCCTGGCCGGGTCGGCGCTGTGGTGTTCTGTTCTGACTTGGTTCGGTCAAAAAGTGCTAACGCGGCCTATGATCGAGTCGAAAGACGCGCCTGCTTTGATCAAGGCGGTCAAGGAGAGCGGTAATTTTCACACGATCGTAATCGCATGCGTGGTGCTCAGCGTGCTTTATCTGCTGGTGGTTAGCTTGACCGGTAAAAAGCGAACCGACTGAACGAGGCCGCGGCCACGCCACCAGAACTGGCCGATCTCAACGCTGTTCGTGCTGTAGTGTGCGCTGTCCTCAGCGCATCCAGCGGACTCAATCGGATGAACCTTTATGTTTTAAAATTGAACAAAAGTGTCGCTGAACGGTCAGTTCTAAAGTGCATAAGAAGTGAATAACTGCACGCATAACCATGGACGACATATTCACAACGAACGCTGGCATCGGATCTGCTCATAGGAGAAACGGCCAATATATGAAAAGGAATCGCAAATTTCGCCAAATCATCAGACCGCGCACTCGGGCTTCGCTCGGTGACCTAATTCTGGCAGTTAGTTCCTGCACGCGTAGCAGCACGGAGATGGTGGCGGCCGTCGCGGATCTTTTGGCCAGTGGCCAAGTACGCGTACAGGACAACGGACGTTTCCTGCGCGCCCGCGTTTGCTAAGCGGACATCGCCTCGATTTCGAAAGTTCGCTTTATTGTCTTAGTCACGACGCCGTTCGTCGCGGCGATCCATCGAGGATGGAAAGCGGCGCAGCAGCGCACTCCAAAACGCAAGCGCGAATCGGGCGTGGAAATTGCGGCAATGTTTTGGAGTGCGGCGGTGGTCCGCCGCTTTTAACTCTTGCGTCCCAACTCGTGAAACTGGTGCACGGAAAACAAAACGCTTTTCGCTTAATTCAGTCGCTTTTATCTTCCGACTGTGATTGACCGTTATTCCCGACCGGAGATGAGCAAAATCTGGTCGGACCAACGAAAGTTTGAAATCTGGCTGGAAATTGAAGTGCTCGCTTGCGAGGCAATGGCAGAGCGTTGCCAGATTCCGAAAGAGGACGCTGCAGAGATTCGGAAGCGAGCGCGATTTTCGATTCCAAAAATCCTGGAGATCGAACAGCGAACCAATCACGACGTTATCGCTTTTCTCGAAAATGTGGCTGAATCGGTCGGGCCTGCGTCTCGTTGGATTCACCAGGGACTGACTTCATCGGACATTCTGGACACGACACTTGCGGTGCAACTCAACGAGTCGTGCAAGATTTTGCTCGACGATCTCGAGGCATTGCGAAGCGTGATCGCCAACCAGGCGCGCCGGTACAAAATGACGCCGATGATCGGGCGGAGTCACGGCGTCCATGCCGAGCCGATCACGTTTGGATTAAAACTGGCGCTGATGTATGACGAATTCGGTCGCGCAATAGAGCGCCTGACCCAAACCCGAGAGCGAATTCGCGTCGGCAAAATCAGTGGCGCGGTGGGTACGCATGCTCACATCGATCCAAAGATCGAGCATTCGGTGTGTGAGAAGCTCGGGTTAAAACCCGCGACGCTTTCGACGCAGATCGTGCAGCGCGACCGTCACGCAGAGTTTATGACCACTCTCGCGGTGATCGCATCAAGCATTGATCGTTGGGCCACGGAATTTCGCCATCTCCAGCGAACCGAAGTGCTCGAGGTAGAAGAATTTTTTGGTAAAGGCCAGAAAGGCAGCTCCGCGATGCCGCACAAACGGAACCCGATTACAAACGAGCGGTTGAGCGGATTGGCCCGCGTAATTCGGGGGAATGCCGTCGTTGCCCTCGAGAACGTCGCGTTGTGGCACGAGCGCGACATCAGTCATTCGAGCGCCGAGCGCATCATTCTGCCCGATGCATGCATCCTGCTCGATTACATGCTCGCGAAATTGCATGACGTCGTCGAAAAATTGCAAGTCTATCCGGAGCGAATGGCGGAAAACCTCGCGCTAACCAAGGGCCTGTATTTCAGTCAATCCATCCTGCTCGCGCTCACGCGTGCAGGCGCGGACCGCAAGAACGCTTATGAAGCCGTGCAACGCGCCGCCATGAAAACGTGGAAAGGCGAGGGGACGTTCGCCGAAAACGCCAAGGCCGAACCCGAAATCGCCGCCCGTCTTTCACCTGAAGAAATCGATCCTCTTTGCTCACTCGACATTCATTTCAAACATGTCGATGCGACGTTCAAAGCACTCGGTTTGGAATAACACACGATGCTGCGCTGCGGCGTTGGCGCGGCGATCGTTTATTCGTAACGCAGCGCTTCGATAGGATCGAGGTTGGCTGCGCGATACGCCGGGTAGAGCCCGAACCCAATGCCGATGGCGGAGCAAACAAAAAGTCCAGCAATTGCCCAGCCGTAGGGGAAAATGATGTCCACCTTCAGCCAAGCTGCCAGCAGGTCGCCGGCGATGATTCCAAGAACGATTCCCAGAATTCCGCCGGCTTCCGAGATGAACACAGCTTCGGTGAGGAATTGACGCAGAACGTCGCGACTGCGTGCGCCGATTGATTTGCGCACGCCGATTTCCTTTGTCCGCTCGGTAACGCTCACCAGCATGATGTTCATGATGCCGATACCCGCAGCCAAAAGCGCGATGAAGCTGACGACGAACGCGCCGATGCGCACGATCCCGGCGACCGAGGTGAACGCGCTTTTCAGCGAGTCGTTGGAATAAATCTCAAAATCGTTTTCCTGGTCGGCGCGCAGTCCACGCGCGATGCGCATCGCACTTATGCCTTTGTCCATTGTTTGATTGTAGCTCTCCGTGGAGAACGCTTGCGTCGCGATGTTCACGGTGCGCTTCGCTTCGCCGTAATCCTCAAAGAACCGAGTGATTGGCATAATGCAAAGGTCGTCCTGGCTCTGGCCGAAGGAGGTTCCTTTCTCCGCGAGCACACCAGCGATCGTGTAGGTGTGGCCGCTTACTCTGACGACTTTGCCGATCGGCGTTTCGTGCGGGAACAAGCGTTTCTCGATCATTTTGCCGACGACAATTACCCTGCGCGACAGTTCGACGTCTTCATCGTTCAAATTCCGTCCGTAGCCGAGTGTATATGCGTTTGCCGCCAGAAAACTCCGGTTCGTTCCGACGATGAGAAGACTCGGAGTTGTTTTGACGCCGTTGTAAACTGCCTGTCCCTTGACCTCATAACCAAAACTTTTGAGACAAATTTCGCGTGCGCTGCCTTCCATCAGCTTGGCGTAATGCAGCGCCTCGCGATATGTAATGTTGCGGCGGTTCTGAAATTTCTTCTTGATCTCGCCACCGACGTTCACGTTCGGCGGATATTTGGCGAACTGAAAAATGTTCGACCCAAGAAAACTGATCCCGCTTTCAATGGAGGACTGCAGCGCCCCGATGGCGGTCATGACTGAAATCACCGAGAAAACGCCGATCGTGATGCCGATCATCGTCAGCGCAGCGCGCAGTTTATTCGCGCCTAGAGACGCCAATGCCATCTTAACTATTTCGCTAAACAACATCTCATTAATACCGGCCTTCAGGCCGGTGAAATTGCATCGACTTCGGTCGCAGCCGTTTTAACGGCTTACTTTTAGGCGCGACTCTGGACATCAGAACAGGTCCAGCCAGAAGCCGCTGAAACGGCTTTGAGCATTCCGTGCGAATGACACCGGCCTGAAAGGCCGGTGGTAATAAAAAAATCGCTGAATCACTCATACCTGAGTGCTGCGACGGGATCCAGCCGGGAAGCTGACCAAGCCGGAGCGAACCCGGAGAACAAACCCGTGAGAATTGAGACGGCCATACTTACGACGACCAGGCTGAGCGAAAATCGGATTGGAAAAGAGGGGAACGCCTGTCCGATGCCGGTGCACATTAGGTACGCGACGCCCAGTCCGATGAATCCGCCGAGCAGACACAGCGAACTGGATTCGATCAGGAATTGAAGAAGGATAGTGCGTCGCCGTGCGCCCAGAGCTTTGCGCGTTCCGATTTCACGGGTGCGCTCCTTCACACTTACGAAGGTGATGTTCATGATCCCGATCGCGCCCACAAAAAGCGAAAGGCCGGTAACAAAAAGGCCGGCGACCGCAATCGAGTTCTTGATCGGGTCCAGCGTGCTTTTCAGCGCTTGCTGTTCGTTGATGCTGAAGTCGTCCTTCTTCTCAGGTGGCAATCCGCGGACGCGCCGCATGACTCCGGTCAGCTCGTCTCTGGCTTCCGCGAGTCTGGTTTTGTCCTTCACCTTTACCAGAATGTCCGAGTCGCTTTTGGCGCTGAAATATTTTTGAAATGCCGGCAACGGCATCACCACAATTGAATCCAGACTGAATAGCCCGAGAAACGTCCCTTGCCGTGAAATAACTCCGACTACTCTGAATGGTTGTCCGTTAATCAGCACTGATTTCTCGATCGGAGTCTCGGAAGGAAACAGCGCGTCGGCCACATCGTAGCCGATCACGCACACGTTGGCGCCGCCTCTGGATTCGACATCGTTGAAAAATCGGCCCTCCTTAAAGTCGAAAGTCGAAGTGACCAGGTAATCCGAAACGGTCCCTCTGATCAGAACATTGCTGACTTCACTTTGTCCGTATTTCACGGCGCGCAGCAGACTCGACGTGGGCACCGCGATCACCAGATTCGAATTCGGCGTCGCG
The DNA here is from genome assembly GCA_046726875.1 of Verrucomicrobiota bacterium. Classification (GTDB taxonomy): domain Bacteria; phylum Verrucomicrobiota; class Verrucomicrobiia; order Chthoniobacterales; family UBA10450; genus Udaeobacter. Next base: position 11,487 of record JBKPBJ010000029.1, on the reverse strand, counting down.
GCGATGATGCGGTTGATCGGCTCGGCGTACTCGGTCTTGATCTTTTTACGGTCGCGGTAGTTCCACCAATCATCCACGGGCTTCCACGGCCATTGCGAGACGTAGAGCACATCGTCGCCGAAAATGGCCATGCTTTTGTCGAATCCAACCTGGATTCCGGAGATCGCGGTGCCCATGAGCGTCACGGCGACAATCCCGATGATGACACCGAGCGCCGTAAGGGTTGAGCGCGTTTTATTCGAACGCATCTGCGCCACGGCGATGTTCCAGCTTTCGCTCAGCTCGTACAGAAAGCGCTTCATCAGTAAACCGCAGCATCTGCTGGCAGGGGATCTTCCACCGGCAAATTCTCGACGCCACCGAACCCACTGTCGTCACTTTCGATTAGTCCATCGCGCAAGCGGACGGTGCGCCGCGCATGATTGGCAATATCGGCTTCGTGCGTAACGAGAATAATTGTGTGCCCACGTTGATACAGATTTTCGAAAAGCGTCATGATTTCGTCACCGGTTTTCGAATCGAGATTGCCGGTCGGTTCATCGGCCAGGATGATGGATGGATCGTTTACCAAAGCCCGCGCGATCGCGACGCGCTGGCGTTGACCGCCGGAGAGCTCGTTAGGCTTGTGGTGCAAGCGGTCGCCGAGCCCCACTTCCCGCAGCACGTGCGCGGCCCGTTCACGGCGTGTTTCGAGATCGATGCCGGCATAAATGAGAGGGAGCTCCACATTCCGCAAGCTATCAGCCCGCGGAAGAAGATTGAACGTTTGAAAAACAAAACCGATCTCGCGATTGCGAATGCACGCCAGTTCATCGTCGGTCATGCTGGAAACGTCGCGTCCATTGAACTCGTAGCGCCCGGAAGTCGGCGTATCGAGGCAACCGAGCATGTTCATAAGCGTCGATTTGCCGCTGCCACTGGGGCCCATGATTGCGAGGTACTCGTTGCTAAGAATTTGCAACGACACGCCACGCAGCGCGTGAACAATTTCTTCTCCCATCACGTAGTCTTTCGTGATGTTCTCGATGTCGATGATTATCGGCTCCGATGAGCGAGTGTCACTCGTCACTTCGCGACTTCCTTGTCGTACGCGACCTTCGCGCCTTCTTTTAGTTTCCGGCTGATCGCGCTGTAACTGCCCGAGATGACTTCGTCGCCGGGTTTGATACCGCTCTTGATTTCCATGTAGGAGTCGTCGGCGATGCCGGTCGTCACCTTCACCATCTGCGCTTTGTTGCCGTTCTTCACGAACACAACTTTGGCCAGCTTTTCGCGTTCTTCTTTCTGCGCCTGTTTCTCGAGACGGTCATTGCTGAGTTCTGCCTTGTTGTCGTCCTTGTCGCGCGCGGCGACTTTTTGCTTTTGTTTTTCGATTTCCTCCGGGCTGAAGTTGGTGTCACCCGTGCGAATCGTCACGCTTTGCATTGGCACTGAGACGGCATCCTTAACCATGTTCGTCTCGATATCCGCGGTGCAACTCAGTGCTGGGCGTAACGCTACATCGTGATCGTCGACGCGAATTTTTACTTCGAAATTCGTGACTTCCTCCTGCGTACCAGCTCCGGTCGTTTTTCCGGTGTTCGCGATTTGCTGAACGACACCTTTAAATTTGCGGTCGCCGTACGCGTCGATTTTGATGTTTGCCTTATCCCCAAGTTTCACGTTTACGACATCATTCTCGTTCACGTCCACCACGGCTTGCATGTGGCTGAGATCGGCGACTCGCATCACTTCGGTTCCGGCAAATTGATTCGTCGCGACCAGGCGCTCGCCCAGTTTGCTGTTTAGAATGGTAACTGTTCCGTCCATCGGCGAATAAATCGTCGTTTTTGAAAGCTGATCGCGCGCCTGGCTTGAGCTGGCCTGTGCCCGTTCGATTTCGTGCACTGAGCTCTCGTAAGTATTTTTCGCTACGTCGTACGCTGCTTCCGCGGCATTATATTCCTGCTCTGAAATCAGCTTTTTCTCGAACAAGTCCTTTGATCGCCGGAAGTCGTGCTCGGTCTTAAGCATCGTCGCTTTTTGCTGAAGGTTTGTTGCCTTCGCGGCGCTGATCGCCGCTTCCTGTTGTTCGAGTAATGCTTTGTAGGAATCAGGTTTAATCTTCACAAGCAGGTCGCCTTTCTTCACCTGCATCCCATCCTCGACGGGCAACTCGATAATCTCGCCGGCAACTTCCGGCGAAATTTTCACTTCGGTTTCGGGCTGGACCTTGCCCGTGGCAGAGACGGTCTGCAGAATGGTGCGGCGAACAGCCTTTTCCGTTATCACCGGGATTGGCTTCTCGCGCTTGCTCGCGACGACCAGCGCGATGATTAGAAGCAGCACTGCGCCGACAGAGGCAAAAAGAATCTTGCGCCGACGACCCTGTCGGCGCTTCTTCGCGGCGTCACGGGCAAGTGGGGGAGTGGTCAAGGCTTGGTGCATGGCATGATCGCTTATGCGGCTGAAGCTATCTCTCTTTAGACTTTCGCCAATAGCGCACGTTCACGGTCCTCAATCGGTGGGATGCAGTCTGCAGCTGGTTTGGATTCAAACAATTTGCGGCCGCGCCTGCTTTTGCCGATCGCGTATCTGTTCAATTGCCCATGCGGCGTGCTCTGCGATCAATGGCTCCGGGTCGGCTGCCGCGCGTTCCAGCGCCGGAAGGTCGGATGGACCGCCCACGTTGCCGAGCGCGACACACACATTGCGTAGAAACCCACGGCGCTTTATTCGCTTAATCGGCGACTTTCTGAAAAGCGCCCGGAACTCCGCGTCGGTTAGGTCCAGATATTCCCGCAGGGACATGCCAGTCGTTGATCGGCGCGCGCAGAACGCAGTTTCCCGAGACTCCTGAGCGAACCGGTTCCAAGGGCAGGCGTCCAGACAATCGTCGCAGCCAAAAATCCGATCCCCTAATAATGGACGAAGCTCCACAGGGATGGCGGTTTTCAGTTCAATCGTTAGGTAAGAAATGCACCGACGCGCGTCCAAGCGATGCGCACCGGTAATCGCACCCGTTGGACAGGCTGTGATGCAACGGTCGCATGTTCCGCAACGGTCTGGCACCGGCTCATCCGGCGGCAATTCAAGCGTCGTTAAAATTTCCGCGAGGAAAAACCAAGTCCCAAGCCGCTCATCGATAAGCATGGTGCTTTTGCCGTGCCAGCCAATGCCAGCCTGCGCTGCATGATCCCGTTCCAGCACCGGCCCGGTGTCGACATAACATTTCTGCTGTCCGTCAAAGCTGCGAAGAAACTCGTCAATCTTATACAGCTTGTTCGCAATTACGTCGTGATAATCCTGGCCCCATGCGTACCGCGCAATCCTGCCTGTAGCCACGCCGCTGTGGGGCGCCTTCCCTTGAAAATAATTCAGCGCTAAAACCACAATCGACCGCGCGCTCGGCAAAACGTTTTGCGGATCACAGCGTTTTTCCTCGCCGCGTTGCATGTAATTCATTTCGCCGTGCGCGCCGTTGCGCAGCCATTCACGAAAGTGATTTGCGTGCGCCGGTGCATTGCACGCGGCTATGCGACACGACTCAAACCCGATCTCTTTCGCAAAAGAGACAAGCCGCGCCTTCAGTTCTGTTGGCGAAATCTGCATCATGACGCTGTAGCCGGGTTCGGTAATTCCCGTTTGGGATTCACTCTCTTAAGTTTCGCCAGAATCGCCACGGCAACTTCTTCGTCCGTGAGTACCGAGGTATCGACCCGGATATCCGCGATGTCTGCGTAAAGAGACCTGCGGGAACGAAGGATTTGCGAGAAAGCCTCTCTCGGGTTTTTCGTCTGCAGCAATGGTCTATTCTGTTTCCGAGAGGCCCTCGCAAAAAGCGCTTCCTCGTCTCCATCGAGCCACACGATCACAGCATGGCTTCGTAAAATCTCGACATTTTCTTCGCGCAACACGATGCCGCCACCTGTAACGATTATCATTTGTTCTTCAGTTCGCATGCAGCGAAGCGCTTCTGTTTCCGCCTTTCGAAATTTCTCTTCGCCGCATCTGGTAAAGATTTCTGGAATCGACATCCCTAATTTCGAAGCAACGATTTCGTCCGTATCGATCAGGCCGAACCCCGTTCGCTGGCGCAGACAGGCTCCAACGGACGATTTGCCTGCGCCCATCATGCCGACGAGAACAATCGATTTACCGTCGCGCGTCACGCTTGAATATCTCATCAAGACCTGGCTTCAGCCAGGTGCAGTCCGCACCAGGCAAAGACGCCGTTTAAACGGCTTTAAAGACGCAGCGCGTCAGGTCACCGCACTGAAAGCGGTGTTAATGACAATTTTGCGTGTTGAGTTGGCGTTTTAAAGAAACACCCTAAAATTTGCCCATGCCTGAATCGAAGCCTTTGGTTGCCGTCATCATGGGAAGCAAATCAGACTGGGACACGATGCGGAATGCTGTGGAAACACTGGATGAACTCGGCGTGCAGAACGAAGCGCGCGTGTTGTCGGCTCATCGCACGCCTGGCGCGACGGCAGAGTTCGCGCGGGACGCAGCGGATCGCGGGCTGCGAGTGATCATCGCCGGCGCAGGCGGTGCGGCACATTTGGCTGGAGTCATTGCGGCACACACATGGCTGCCAGTTCTCGGTGTGCCAATTCAATCGAAACTCCAGGGACTCGACTCGCTGTTGTCCACAGCCCAAATGCCGGGCGGGATTCCCGTCGGAACGTTGGCCATAGGAGATGCGGGCGCGAAAAATGCCGCACTGCTGGCGGCTGCGATTCTCGCCACATCCGATGACACGCTTCGTCAAAAACTAGAAGCGTTTCGCAGGAAACAGTCCGAAGCGGTTTTGGCCGCAAAATTGCCAAGGTGAAAACAGTGATTTCAACCGACCGCGATGCGGCGGTTGAACTGCTGCGCAAAGGCGAGGTTGTTGCGCTGCCTACCGAAACTGTCTACGGACTCGCTGCTAATGCGCTCAACCCGATTGCCGTCGCGAAAATCTTTGAAGCGAAGGAACGGCCGCGCTTCGACCCACTCATTGTTCATCTACCAAATCGCGAGTGGCTCCAGAGAATTGTGGATGTGCCAGCGGGCGATCGACAACTGATCGGCAAGTTGGCCGACAAGTTTTGGCCCGGGCCGTTCTCGATGGTTCTTCCAAAGCGCGAGATCGTTCCTGATATTGTCACGGCGGGATTGGATACGGTGGCCGTGCGAATCAGTGCACATCGTGTGTTTGCTGAAATCGTGCGTGACTTGGGTGGCCCGCTCGCTGCCCCGAGCGCAAACCGATTCGGACGCGTCAGTCCGACAACAGCGCAGCACGTCTTGGATGAACTCGAAGCACGAATCCCACTCATTGTCGATGCCGGACCGACAGAGCACGGCATTGAGTCGACGATCGTCGCTGTTAGAGACGGCAGAATCGCCGTCTTGCGACGCGGTCCGATAACACGCGAACAGCTATCGGAGTTTGCAGATATCGTCCGCATTACCGCGACACAAAGAATTTCCGCTCCAGGACAATTGCCGTCGCATTACACTCCTACAACCCCATTGCGTTTGATTGATAATGCCGAAGGCTCTCTTTCGAACAAGAATCAGCGCGTTGGCTTGCTTGCTTGGAGGCCACGGCGGACTGGAGACCGCCGCTCCTTGAAGTTCGCGGCTGTTCGAAATCTAAGCGACGGTGGAGACCTGCGGGAAGCGGCGGCGAATTTATTTCGTTATCTGCGCGAGCTCGATGCACTCGGTCTCGACCTGATCGTTGCCGAACGAGTTCCTTCTCGGGGACTCGGCGCGGCGATAATGGATCGACTCCAACGAGCGTCGCACGGATAGTGCTGTGCAACGCAATTGAAAGAGACGCAGCAGCGCTGCCCTTCAAAACGTGGCAGCAAAGCAATTCAGCGTTGCAGAACGAGCTCCTCGTCTGACACGCTGATCGGCGCTTGTTCAATGGTGCTCGGCTTCTCGGCGCCCACCCGATACGCGAGAGCAGCTGCAATGAATCCCTTGAAGAGGGGATGCGGCTTGTTTGGTTTGCTTTGAAATTCGGGGTGATACTGACAACCAACAAAGTAAGGGTGATCGCGCAGCTCGATCAATTCGGCGAGTGTGCCGTCGGGTGATGTTCCTGAAATGACGAAACCTTTCGCATTCATCCGGTCGCGATATTTCATGTTGAACTCGTAACGGTGGCGGTGCCGCTCTGTTACCTCGGTGTCGCCATAGATTTTTTGGGCCAGTGTGCCCGGAACAATTTTAGTCGGCCAGGTTCCCAGCCGCATACTTGCGCCTTTGTTACGTACGTCGCGCTGCTCTTCCAGCAGCGAGATCACCGGATCGGAAGGATCCTTGTCGAACTCCGTGCTATTGGCGTCTTTAATTCTGCATACATTTCTGGCGAATTCAATCGTGGCCACTTGCATGCCGAGGCAGAGACCAAGATAAGGGATCCGGTGCTCGCGCGCGTAACGCGCGGCGTTGATTTTCCCTTCCGCTCCGCGAACGCCAAATCCACCGGGAACGAGTACACCGGCTACATCTTCGAGTTGGTAATCGACGCCGTCCGCGAGGGATTCAGCATCGATAAGTTTAAGATCGATTCCGCAGTCTTCGCTCGCGGCGGCATGAGTCAATGATTCATAGATGCTCTTGTACGCATCGCGAACGTCAATGTATTTGCCGACGACGGCGATCTTGGCGCGTTTGCTCGGACTTACGACGCGGTCGACGAATTTTCGCCAATCTTTCAGATCGGGTTTGGGCGTGTCGAGGTGCAGAAGATCGCATACGAGTTGGTCGAGTCCCTCGGCGTGCAGGGTCAAAGGCACCTCGTAAATGGTGTGCTCGACGTCGCGTTCCTCGATCACTGCTTTTTCCGCAACGCTGCAAAACATCGACAACTTACGACGCACATCGCGGTCGAGCGGTTTTTCCGAGCGGCAAATCAATACCTGCGGCTGCAATCCGATTTCGCGCAGCTTGGCCACGCTTTGTTGCGTCGGCTTCGTTTTCAATTCGTGCGCGGCCTTGATATAGGGAACAAGCGTGACGTGCATGTTCAGCACATTTTCGGGTCCGACTTCGAGAATGAATTGGCGAATCGCTTCGAGAAATGGAAGACCTTCGATGTCTCCAGTCGTGCCTCCGATTTCTGTGATCACCACGTCGTATTTGGTCTCGTCTGAAAGTTTGCGGATGCGATCCTTAATCACGTCGGTGACGTGCGGAATCACCTGCACTGTCTTGCCCAAATAATCGCCGCGGCGCTCCTTTAAAATGACCGTCTCATAAACTCGGCCGCTAGTGAGATTGTTGTGCCGCGTGAGCACACAATTGGTGAATCGCTCGTAGTGGCCAAGATCGAGATCAGTTTCCGCGCCGTCATTGAGCACGTAGACTTCGCCGTGCTGGAACGGATTCATTGTTCCGGGATCGACATTGAGATACGGATCAAACTTTTGGAGTACAACACGCAACTTGCGCGCTTCTAGCAATGTTCCCAATGAGGCAGCAGTCAACCCCTTGCCTAACGAGCTGACGACGCCGCCGGTGACAAAAATGTATTTCATCGAGAGATACTGCGCTTCGCGCGAGCAAGCATTTGCTGCAGCGCTTCTGCGTCGGCGAGTGTATCTATCCCGGGAGATCCCTTGGCTGTGATGAGCACATGAACCTTTACACCATTTTCCAATGCGCGCAATTGCTCGAGCGACTCGGTGCGTTCCAGAGGAGTGGGTTTCCACTTCACAAACTGCAAGAGCGCGTCGCGTTGAAAACCGTAGATGCCCTGATGGCGCAAAAAGCAGCTGCTTGAGTATGGAATCGCGGCGCGCGAGAAATAGAGGGCGCTTCCAGCGAGATCGACAACCACTTTGATTTGGTGAGGAGACAGCGCGTCCTCGGGATGTTCAAACGGATGCGCAGCAGTGACGATCCGGATCGTGCGGTCTGACCAGAGTTTCTCCACGACTTTGTCGATCAGCCGTGGATCGATCAACGGTTCGTCGCCCTGAATGTTGACGACGAACGCGAACTGTTTCGTCTTCCGCGCGACTTCGGCGATTCGATCCGTTCCGCTCCCGTGTTTCGGCGAAGTCAGCGCGACCTCGGCGCCCCAATTAAAAGCCGCCTCCGCGATGCGCATGTCGTCGGTAGCAACAATCACTAAGTCTAAATTCTTCGTCTGTCGACATCGATCAACGACGTGCTGTAGAAGTGGCTTATCGGCAATAAGATGTAGCGGTTTTCCCGGAAAACGTGTAGAACTCCATCGCGCTGGAATAATACCCACCGCCTTCTGCGAGCGCGCCAGTGGCAACGTCATGGCGCTCCGTTCAAAATGATCTCGGCGGCTGCGGGCACATCATGGGCGATCCAATCGGCCATGCTTCCTGTCGTGTCACGTTCGATTCCGGTTTGTACCCGGATCGCGCGGACACCCGCGTTGTGAGCGCATGCGACGTCAATCTCCTTGTCGCCAATCAAAAACGAGCGAGAAAGGTCGATTCGGTAATCTCGGGTTGCTTTTACGATCATTCCTGGCGCGGGCTTGCGACAAGTCGAATGTTGCCCCGGAGCATCCGGACAGAAATAAGTCGCGTCGATCAAGCCCTTGCCAAGCTGGCGCGATACCTCCGCTTCTACCGCGCGATATTGATCGAGCGTGAAGAGTCCGCGCCCGATGCCACTTTGATTTGTGATGACAATGAGTTTGAATCCTCGCGACTTTAATCGCCGCAGTGCGTCTGGAACGCCGGGATAGATCCGCACGTCTTTCGGATCAGCGCAATAGTCGCAATCTTCCATGATAGTGCCGTCGCGATCGATAAAGACGGCGGGCGACAGCGCGTCAGGCATCTTCGCTGTCCTCTCGAAAGCTGGCGATGAGTTCATCTCGCGTCACAGTCGCCGTTCCAAGTTTGCTCACAACCACAGCACTTCCGTGGTTGGCAATCTCAGCCGCTTCAATGGGCGTCGCGCCGCAGACGAGCCCGAGCGTGAAGAGCGCAATCGCAGTGTCGCCGGCCCCCGAGACATCGAAAACCTGACGAGCTTTCGTGCGAATGTAGTGTGGCGCTTCGTTCTGCTGAAAAAGCATCATGCCGTGTTCGCCCAGCGTGATCAGGACATGTTGAGTCTCCCATTTCTTAAGAAGCGCTTCACCGGCGCGCTCAAGATCGGTGTCTGTTGTTGGAGCTTCGTCGGCGTCACGCCAGGGAATTCCCGCTGCAAGGAACGCTTCAGCGCGGTTTGGTTTGACGACTGTAACGCCGCGCCAGTCGACGGAATGTCGCGGATTGGGATCGGCCGCTACTACTTTACCAGCCGCGCCCGCGTCGCGAGCAATTTGAGCCACGAGGTCGGTTGTCACAAAGCCCTTGCCGTAATCTTCAAAAATAATTGCATCGGTTTCTTGGATATTGTCTCGAACCGCGGCGGCTGCCCTTGCTACCTGGGCTTTCGATGGGACAAGGATTTTTTCACGGTCGACACGAACCACCTGCTGATGCAGCGCGATGATCCGGGTTTTGACGATCGTGCAAAAGCTTTCATCCTCGATCGCTCTCGAGGTGTCGATGTTTTGCTCCGCCAATAGTTCCCGGAGTTGCTGGCCACTGCGATCTTTGCCCAGCATCCCGATTACGGCCACCTGATCGACAAATTCGCGCAGGTTGCGGGCAACGTTCGCCGCGCCTCCTGGGTAGAACGATTCTCCAGTCACCTCCACGACTGGGACCGGCGCCTCCGGCGAGATGCGGCCTACCTTTCCCCAGACAAATTCGTCAAGCATCAGATCGCCGATAACCGTGATTCGCCTCGAAGCCGCGCGTTCAAGGATCTGTTCAAGTCGGTTCAAGTTCATAGCGATTTGAAACTTCGACCTTGGCGGCTCAAATCGCTTGCGGATTTGCGGCTTGAACGGGTTAATGAGATCGGTGCTGGCATAAGTTGTGTACAGCGGAAGTTCCGGTTAAGATTCGCTCCATTAAATCCTGAATACGAAGCCGAAATCAACAGTCGAAAGTGCCAATGATGCCGTTTCCAAGATATTTTAAAACCGTGGGTATGCTCTGCGGTTTTGCCCTTTGCGCAAATGCCGCTCAAGCCCCGCAGCACATCAACATTAAACAGCTTTCCACAACTGTGGAAGACGTTGTGGTGCCATTGCCGAACGAGATTTTCGGTGCGCTGAACAAACTGGGGACGGTGAACTGGAGGGCACATGTCCGCAGCGATAAGGGACCGAATTTTACGGAGCGTCCGCGTATTGCGCTGTTGCTTGGGACGGTAATCGCTGACGGCTTCATCGCTGTGCAGGCGGAGGACGCAGAGACCGTGAAGGACATTGGCCAGCGCGTGCTGACGCTGGCGAAAGGAATCGGCGTGGGAAATTCGATCACGCCGCATGCGAAGGCGATCATTGAAGCAGCAGACAAGCGGAATTGGAACAATGTGCGCCGGGAACTGGATCGCACCCAGAATAGCGTGCAGCAGGCGATGAACGAGGTGCACGATGAAAAATTGTCGCAACTCGTTAGCTTGGGCGGGTGGCTGCGTGGAACCGAAGTATTGACATCAGTCGTGAACGAACATTTTTCCGCGGACGGAGCAGAGCTGCTGCACCAGCCTGATCTGCTCGCTTATTTCCAAAAAAGACTGCAGGCAATGCCGGAGTTTGATCTTCCAATTATCCACCAAATTCAGGATGCTCTGGTCGAAGTGAAACCTTTAATCGACGTCGGTGATCGCCGGATTCCGCCCGAAACAATAAAGAAGGTTAACGAGATCACTACGCGACTTGGCCAGGGAATCGTCACCAGGGATTAGACCTTCGATGAACGGCTTTGTGAAGATTTTCGTCCGCGCGAGCTCTCTGCTGCTGATCCTCACGGCATTGCGGTCTGCAATTTTCGCTTCGGTGGACGACGCGCAATCGTTTGCACTTCAGGCTGCCGAACCGTACGTCAAACAAGGCTTCCAAGTGCGTGAGGATTATTGGGGAGGGGACCTCGGTTCTGGAGAGAAGAAAGCTGTACGACAGCAGTTGTTCAAAGGAAATGAGTACTGGTTCTGGCTGGGAACAGAAGTCGATAAGGCAAAGGTGTCCGTCCACGTTTACGATTCCGACGGCAAGCTCGCGGAAGAACCCGACAGCTGGGAGAAAGGCCATTTCGCGGCTTCGCACGTCATCCCAAAGGGCACAGCCAGTTATTTTATCATTGTGAGCGTGGAACAATCGCCAGAGGAACGCACGCACTGGGCGCTGGTCTATGGTTTCCGTTAGCTGTAGAATTCGTGGCAGCGGCATGCCACGAGTATGACTGAATCGCGGACTTTGCAGTTTGATAGCCCACGCGCTTTGCAGTCGCTCTACGCGAATGACATCAAGCTTTTGAAGAATCTCGAGGACTCGTTAGGCGTCAAAGTGACGACGCGCGAAGGCTGGGTGAAACTGGAAGGCGACCCGAGCCGGGTCGACAAGGCCCAGCAGGTGTTTCAACAGCTTGAGCAAGCGCGGCAACAAGGCGTTGA
>JBKPBJ010000028.1:0-15932 GCA_046726875.1 Verrucomicrobiota bacterium | reverse complement strand
TCTGAGCCACAGCTTTGGGGAAGGTCTGCTGGCGCGCATGACCAAAGATGAGGCAAGAGCGCGCACTGCGTTTGAAGCGGCTCGCGCACAGCAGGAGAAGATCGTGCAGGCGCAGCCAGACTACGGCCCAGCCCTCTGCGTCCTCGGCTTAATCGACGCTGCTCTGAGGCGGAAAGACCTGGCGTTGGACGAAGGCCGTCGAGCGATCGCGCTCACGCCGCTTGAAAAAGATGTCAATAACGGCAGCCGCGTCCTTCAATATTTCGCTATTACCGCAGCGTGGGCGGGCGACAAGGAGCTAGCCTTGCAGCAACTGGAAGCTGGGCTGCGCGCTCCCGTCGCATCGCTCATGCTGAGCTACGGTGCCTTAAAACTGTTCCCGGTCTGGGACCCGCTCCGCGGCGATCCGCGCTTCGAAAAAATCGTCGCCTCGCTTGCGCCGAAAGAGGCCTCGTCACCAGCGAGGTGAGATTCGGAGACTGAAGAACGTCGTCCATCGCTCTGCTGGCTTAGAGTAATTGCGGATGACAACTCGCGGCCAACTAACGAAAATTGTGCTGAAATTTGTGTCACCCGGACGCAAAAAATCGGCAGATTCGTGATTACGCGTGAGGAACGCAACAATTCGTCAACGACTTCAAATACAGAAAGTTGAATGCTCCTGATGTCGTTAGGCGATTCCTGCAGAAATGCCGTTTTGTCCTTAGGAAAACCTCCGTTCTATCCGTTGAACTACGGGAACACTGCATTACAGTTAACTTACATCTGAGCGCTGGTTCAACGCGGGAGTTCCACAACAGTCCTACTATGTCCATCGAAATCCAGTGTTATTCGCCATCGACCGATAGGACTGAAGAGACTGCCACATTCCGCCACCTTTTCTTGCGCGTAAAACGCAACGGAAATAACGGAACTCAAGTCCCGTTACTTGTTAGGTCCGATCTGCTCCGGACCTGAGAGCAGTTGCTGGAAATCAGAGCGGTTACGGATCGGATCCCAGACCGGGTCAATCTTCAAAGCAGCGATGGACGCTGCCCCGCCCGCCGGGATTGACAGCAAACGTCGAAGCCTTTTAATGGCTTCTTCAGGTGCGCCCGCGCGTGCCTCGATTTGCGCGAGCCCGATCTGGAAATTTGGGCCGGCCAGAGCATCCTTTTCGATGGAGATTGTATCCGCTGCTTGTCTGGAAAGACGCAGCGCATCGGCATTGCGTCCCAAGGCGAGGTAAACCCAGGATAGCTCCGTCATCGCGAAAGTGTCATCCGGTCGTTCTCGGAATCTGGCCTCGAGTAAGGGCAGCGCTTCTTCCCCCAATGATTTGGCTGCCTCAGGCTCTCCCGCCAGCACGCGAATGGCGACACGCCCGGCAAGCTGTTGAAGATGCGCACGATCGTCGTTGACCACCCTCTTCTCGACAGTTTGAAAAGCATCGGTGAAACGTCTTTGCATCACGTCGAGGTAAACCGGCCAGCCAATGACTGCACTAACGTCGCCAGCTCCGGTAGCGCCACGGGGGCCGCCAGCGCCGCCGGGGATGCCTTTGATCACGTCTGGAAAATCATCGAGTGCTCGCCGGGCCGAATCGACGCCCGTAGTGGTGAGGCGAGTGAGGACAAGGAACATCGCTGCCTGCGTGTTGTGCGGATCGAGGGCGAGAGCTCGCAATTCAGCACGCTCCGCGTCCTTCCACAGACGCAATGCATAGCAAGTCACTCCGATATTGGTCGGGATTCTGGCGTCGCGCGGGTCGAGTTCCTCTGCTCGTTGAGAATCGGCCAGCGAGCGCTCCCATTCACCGCGCCGGCGATAAACCCAGGCGCAATAGGCCCGCGCGTCGGCGTTGTTAGGTTGCAATTCCAGCGTGCGGTTGAACTCTGCTAGCGCGTTCTCGTATTGGCGATGACCCCAATAAAAGAATAATCCCAGCGCAAAGTGCGCTTCCGGAGAATTTGGAGCCAGCGCCAGAGCGCGGTCAATGAGCGACTTCACCTCCTCTAGTTCCGCTGGTGCCAAAGGAGAGACGAACCAGTGTCGCGATAGTCGATTGCGTGCGAGCTCCGCGGCGGCCTCGGCAAAGTTTGGATCGCGTGCCAGCGCCTGTCGGTAAAACGCATCGGCACGATCGTAGGCGTCTGCGGCCAGACTGCTCTCTGCCTGGTGAAACTCATACTGACCGCGTAGGAAAAGATCATAAGCTTCCGTATTCTCTGTTCGCGTCGCGGCCAGGACATGCGATTCACTCGGCGAGAGATTCGCTTTCAAGGCGTCGGCGATTTGCGCTGCGACCTCGCTCTCAACGGCCAACACATCCTTAAAGTCACGATCATAACTTTTCGCCCAAAGATGCGTATCAGTGTGTGCATCGATTAACTGCACATTCACCCGAACTTTGTCGCCAGCTCTCTGCACCGTTCCCTCGAGGATAGTGGAAACGCCGAGCTCCTGCGCGACTGTCTTTAAGTTGTCCGGCTTGCTCTGATACTTTGCGGTCGAGGTTCGCGAAATGACTTTGAGATCTCGAACCGTCGCTAATTTCGTCAGAATTTCATTCTGGATGCCCTCGGCGAAATACGTGTTTGCCTTTTCATCGCTCAGATTTTGAAAGGGCAGTATCGCCACCGATTTGTCGATCTTGCGCGCCGAGGCGCGTGGCAAGAGAAAAAATCCCGCAGCGGTAGAAATTATCGCGCCGGCAGCGATAAGGAGAATCATATTGCGGCGGCGATGCCTCCCAGGAATCTTTGGGGTGGCTTGAATTCCTTGCGGCGTCACGTCGTAAGCCCACGCGAGGATGAGCGCGACCGGAAAACCGACCAGGAAAAGCACGACGACAAGACGCAGCGTCCAATTCGGCAATTCCCATGCCGGAAAAACCGCCGAACCAATTTGAATGATGAATGCCGCAGCGACGATATAAGCAGCCGCGACGCGATAGACTTTCCGTCGCTGCAATTCCGCGAAGAAGCCGCTCATAGGTTGTAAGATACGTCTTCGAAGGTAACTCAACGCTCGCCAAAAACCTCGACTCGTCTAGCCTCGGTTGGAGCGAGACAGGCACTTGGAACGTCAAAAGTTAGCGCGCTTAGTCTAGAGATTAGTCTGAATAAATTTGGGACTGGCGTGGATGTCGATCTGTCGCAACGGCGTCTCGCCAGAATTGACGAAGCGATGAGGCGTATTTGCGGGAATAACAACAATGCCGCCCGCTTTTACTTCGCGCATTTGATCGCCGACCGTGATCATTGCGTTACCCTCAATCGTGAAGGCGACTTCAACGTACGGATGCGTGTGTAAGGGCGGACCTTGCCCTGGTTTAGCTGTAACTATGTAAGCGGAGAACGGCGCGGCCTGCTTCTCACCGACGAACTCATGCGACATCCTAACAAAAGGCAGTTGCTCGAGATTCAGGAACTCATGGCGGAACGCTACCACAACGGTGTTGAAATTGCGTGCAAGTGGTCGGCCCGCAAACGAATGATCAGCTCTCGGTGCAGAACTATGAACACGCACTCGCCCGGTCGCTTCGTTGTAACCGCTCTCGTGCAATTTTGGTGACTTCGATCGTCGCCACTTATTGCCAGATAAATATCCTTTTAAGCCAAGAACTGGCGCTTTCTGGCGGTTCCGGATGATTTGCTCCCCTCGCAAGAGGGGAAACCGGTTGGATTAGGAAACCTCCGTTCTATCCGTTGAACTACGGGAATAGCGACATTTGCGATTTCAAATTTTCAATTGCCGATTGCAAACAGCGCACAAATGCTATCTGCCCGGTAGATATTGCCGCGCTGGGACGGCAGCATCCGGTATTAAGCCACACGAGCAATTACGCGACGATACAGCACCTCGTACTGAGGAAGGATGCGATCTGCCGAGAACCTTTGGAGCGCGCGATTGCGACTCCGTTCACCTAGTTCGCCTGCCAAATCCGGGGATTCAACCAGCATATCCAACGCAGCCGCAGCGGCGGTTACATCGCCGAACGGATGTAGAGGACAAGAATCTCCTATGACTTCGGGAATGCCACCGACGCGAAAGGCGACGACGGGTTTTCCATAAAACATCGTCTCAAGAATGCTTAGGCCGAAGCTTTCGTATTCGGACGTGTAGAGTCCCGCATCCGCGGCTTCCACATATTCGTCCACGACGGCTGTGTTTTGGCGAACAATGACAATATCCCGAAGTCGCAATTCATCGAGCAGGGGCTCGTAAGGATCAAAAGGGCCGCCTGCCAGAATGAACAACCGAATGCGCTCGCGGTTCTTCGACATCGCGATTGTGCGCAGCAGTAGATCGATGCGTTTCACAGGTCGCAAACTCGACATGTGTAGCACGAGAAATTCGTCGTTGATGCCGAGATCGCGTCGAACTTCCTCGCGGCTTCGCTTCGGTTTATTCGGAGTGAAGAAATTCGGAATGACTTCGATCGGTCGTTTCAGACGGAAGATCTCCTGCGTCTGGTTCCGAAGACTCTCCGAAACCGCCGTCACCGCATCCGAGTGCACGAGGGCATGCTCGATGGCGGTCCGGTAATCGGGATCCTGGCCTAGGAGAGTGGTGTCTGTTCCGTGCAACGTCGTCACGATGCGCGGAGCTGACGGGCCCAACATCTGCGAGGCTAAACACGCCGCGAGCGCGTGAGGCACCGCATAGTGAACATGAAAAAGATCGAGCTGCTGGGAACGCGCAACCTCCGCCATCTTCACCGCGAGCGGCAGAGTGTAATCGGGCGATGGAAACAAAGGGTTATGCGCAACATCGACTCGATGAAAATGAAGATTGTCCTGCGGCAGGTCCAGCCTAACGGGTTGAGCATAGCTGAAGAAGTAAACTTCATGGCCGCGACGCGCCAACTCTGACCCGAGTGCCGTCGCCAGGATCCCACTTCCACCGATCAACGGAAAACACGCGATCCCAATTTTGAGCGGCCCCGATTTCATCACCCCTCCGTGTAGGCTTTGCCGAACTCGGAAATTTCGTCGCGCCTGACGAATTTCACCTCGGGAGCATCCGCCTTTTTGATGTAATGCTGCTCGCTCGCGCCGGCGACGTAATGGGTGCACCGAAGCACTGATTGCATCCAAACGAAACGCGTGTCGCGAGTCGGGCTGATTTGCTTCGGACCAAATTCGGTTCCGGAAATTTCCAGAAACCGATCGCCGCCTTTGTGCAGCAAAAATTTCCCGTCGCGATAACGTGCACGAACGATTTCTCCTTCATACGGCTGATCGACGAAATAGTCTGAGACCGCCATAGCACGTGCGCGGAACTGGGGTGCGCTGGAGCGCTCTACGCGGACGCCGTCCAGCAAACCCATTCGGGTGTAAATCTCGAGACAGAAATCGGCGACGTTCGACGATTTAGTTTCCTTGAAGTGTTCCACCAGGATCCGCGGTACATAACGTGGAAGTTGGCGCGCAGTTTTCTCCTGCCATTTCGGCAGAACACGTTTGGCATACAGTGGCGAGAACTGCTTTTGAATCCGATTCTCAAATTGAAAATTTAGAGCTGCATCCCGGTTGGTGTGTTGGTCTCGCAAAATGGTAGTTGTCTCGCGCGGGTCATGATCGCTGTCGTGACAGAAAAAGACGATTTCTCCGCCGATCTCCTTTTGCAGGCGTCGAGCGGTCACAATTTTAGCGAATAAGAATCGCTTGGGAAAAAATCCGCACGGTTGCTGGCCGAAACAAATAATGGGGTGATTCATGCCTCAAAACGAGCGTCATACGCCAGCGGGAGCGTGCGCGCTGCGAAACACAATGTGCTGCAGGATCGGCGCCAGAATCAGTACCGCCGCGCATCCAATAAAATTATACCAGAGATAACCGATGTTCGTCGTCGCGAACAGGACGAACACGAGCGTTTGCGCAAGGAGCGCTGCGGAAAAAACCGCGGACCCGGCAACTCGGCGAATGAAAAAAGCTGCCAGGAAAAGACCGAGAATGCTGCCATAGAAAACCGAGCCCAGAATGTTGCCGGCTTCGATGAGGTTCTCGACCAAACTGGCAAATGAAGCGACGCCGATTGCGATCAAACCCCATGCCGCTGTGAGTGCTTGCGCCGCGACCACATAATGATGGTCGCTCGCGTTCGCGCGAATCAACGGCCGATAGAAATCGATGGCGGTCGTGGAGCCGAGAGCATTCAGAGTTGCCGCCGTCGCCGACATCGTCGCGCACAGAATCACTGCGATGAGTAATCCGACAATTCCGTGCGGCATCTGTTGAAGAATAAAAGTAATGAACACGTAATCCGATTCCTTGCTCTTTGGGTCCACGCCCGCTTGCGTGAGAACTGCTTTGGTTCGATTGCGTAACTCGCCCGCCTGCGCTTCCAGTTCGCGCAGCTTGTTCATTGCCGCATCGCGCTCGTTTGGCGACGCGTCGGAAACAGCGCGAATAGCAGCGCGTTTTTGCATGAAGACGTCGTCGAACTGCGTCTGCAACGCCGTTAGCTGTGGCGCATAGCCGTTCTCCAACGCACGCTCGTACGCAGGTTGATTGAAGTAGACAGGCGGTTTTTCGAATTGGTAAAACATGAAAACGATCGCACCGAGCAGCAGAATGCAAAATTGCATCGGCACCTTCACCACGGCATTAAACAGCAATCCGAGCCGACTCTCTTTTAGCGAGCCTCCCGCGATGTATCGTTGGACCTGCGATTGGTCAGCCCCGAAATAGGACAACGCGAGAAAAAAACCGCCGATCAGGCCCGACCAGAATGTGTAGCGCTTGTGCGGGTCGGCCGAAAAATTGACGGCGTCCAGCTTGCCCATCTTGCCGGCAACCGACAACGTGCCTTGAAAAGAGAGATCGGGCGACAGCCGGTAAACCGCCACCGCAAATGCAATCGCCATGCCGACCAGAATCACAATCATCTGGTAGCGCTGGGTGATGCTTACAATTTTCGTCCCGCCGATCACCGTGTAGATGATGACGAGACCGCCCGCGAGCCAGATCGTCAGGTTCAAGCGCCACCCGAGCAAGGCGGAGAGAACAATAGCCGGCGCGTAGATAGTGATCCCGGCGGCGATGCCTCGTTGGATGAGAAACAAAAATGCGCCGAGCAGCTGCGTCTTTCGATCGAATCGTTTACCGAGGTACTGATAGGCCGTGTAGACTTTTAGCCGCTGATAAATCGGAACGAAAACCGCGCACACCACGATGAGCGCGAGGGGTTGCCCAAAATAATTCTGGATAAAACCTATGCCGCTCTCATACGCCTGGCCGGGCATGGAAAGGAACGTAATCGGCCCAGCCTGCGTCGCGAGCACCGACAGACCGATTGTCGCCCACCGAATACTCGCATCGCCCTTGAGATATTGGCCTAACGAGGCGCTGCCGCGCGTTCGCCAGAGGCCGTAAAGCGGGATCGCCAGAATCGTGGCGATCAGAACAACATAATCCAACCGGTTCACGAAAACCGGACGGTGAAGAGGTAAAGGAGCACTACCTCCATTGCAAAAAGTGAAAGGGCCAGGCCGTACGCTTTGCGCCAGGAACGCCCATCTGCGTTATCATCTCGTCCGTTCATTTTCCTAACGAGAGCATGTTCGCGAATAACCGATAAGCTCCCGGAACACCGGCCGGCAACTGCCGAAACCAGGAATAACTGGTATAGACAAAGAAACCTTTGCCTGACTTCGCGACCAGCAGACCGCCGTCGAGTGGTTTTTCGTTTGGATCGTTGCACGACAAGATCGGTTTCCACGCGGGATCCCACTTGCTAGGAAAGTAAAGCCCGCGTTCCTGGACCCATCCCTCGAAATCTTTCGGCGTAATTTTGTTTGGGGTGTTCATGAGCGCATCATTCGGCGCCAGAACACGCACCTGCGCATTTTCGTCAGTCACGCGATCGCGTGAAATCTCCAACGGATACGGCCCTAGTTGGTTGGTCTTAAGATCCGCGAGCGTGTTGTACTGCGCGATCGCGACTCCGCCATTTTTCACGTAGGCAAGCAGCTCCGGTAACCAGTTCGAAATTCGATCCTGTGTGTTATAGGCGCGTATGCCTAGTACGACAGCAGAGAATTGCGCCAGATTTTTCGCGGTGATCTCCGGTTCGCTCAACATCTTCACTGAATACCCGATTTGCCTCAGGCTTTCCGGAACGTCATCGCCGGCTCCGGGAATGTAACCAATGTGCTCGCCTTTCTTGCGAATATCCGCGCGAACTAGTTTCGCTTCCGCGGGTGGCATCAGCGTCTGCATGCCGATGTGCGGATAAGAAATGCGCACCCGCTCGAGCGAATAATTGCGGCCGTCGATCGAAACGATTGCGCGTAATGTGCCTTCGCTATTTTGATTCGGTGGTTTAACGCTAAAGGTAGCCATCATCTCGGCATTGGCTGCCTTCAAGTCGATCGGAACAGAGGCCGGAGAGACTTCCCATCCCTGCGGTGCACCCAGTTTAAGTTCTCCTTTTATGGGACCAGCGGCGGCCGTGACGCGCACTGAAACAGGTTTGGGCTGATTCGTGGGGAATACGAACACGCTGTCCAAAACGTTCACGAACGCCGGAGGCGAAATCACCAATGGTCTTGGCAGTTCGCCCGCAACCGCATCAGCTGTGCGGTACTTCGTGTCCACCAAATAACGCAGCTCCTGTGCGTTGACCTGCAGAACTATCTCGACCGGAAGAGCAGGGGGATTTTCGGCTAGACCAATAAGCTTTTGATCGTCGACAGTGAAAGTGCCGAGGCTCCCCGGTTTGCGCAGCCAATATGGCTGCGAATACGGAGCGTCATTGGGAATTCTGCACGACAGATCTTTCGTAACGAGTTCGTTCGATGGAAGCGTCGCATCGATTTTGTTTGAATCGCCAGTGTTGGAGAATCGTACTTCTTGCAGTGTAACTGGAATGTTCGAGCGATTAATTGCTTCGAGCTTTATCGCTGCGGTTTGCCCAGGTGTGAACGTTTCAGTCGCTGTCGACGCTTCGACATGCAAGCCGAGACATGCGGCGATGATCTTATCCAAGTCTGCTTTTTTCTCCGCGATCCAGGACTCATCCTGAATCCCTCTCATCGCCTTCCGTAACTTGAGCAACTCAGGCACAGAGGTAGCGGGATCGGCGGGATTGAACTTCGAAATGATCTGACGAATCTCAGTAGCAACGGATTCGGAATTCGCAACGCGGGACCAGCTCGTGTCCACGCCTTCGAAAAGCGAGCTCGTCATCGGCTGACCCTTCAAGGGTTTGAAATATTCTTTTCGCGCACCGCGTCGCGGAAGGCCACCCACGCCCTGGCTTTTGTGCATGCTTATACTGGCCGCCGCGATTTCTGTGTACGCTTTGCCGAGAAGCGGGTTGTAACTGCCGGCTTCTAAAACGGTCAAACCCGTCGGATCGAAAGGGAGATTGCGGTTTGTGAAGAAAAATGGCGACGTGTTCCAAACCAGCCGCGTCGCTTGCCATGGCTTCACGAAAGCCAGTTGGTCTGGAAAACGAGTCGGGTCGGCTGCTGCTGAGAAGGCTTCGGCTGCCAGAATCGCTGACGCCGTGTGATGGCCATGCGTCTTTTCATCCTCGGGACTGAAGCGCGTCACTATCACGTCCGGCCGAAAATTCCGGACGACCCACACGACGTCAGCGAGAATTTTGTTGTGATCCCAGATGTGCAGCGTTTCATCAGCCGTTTTCGAAAACCCGAAATCGAGTGCTCGCGTGAAGAATTGCCTGGCGTGGTCGATGCGTCGCGCATCGAGCAATTCCTCTGTTCGAATGACGCCGAGGCGCTCGCCCAATTCCGGTCCCAGTATATTCTGACCTCCGTCGCCGCG
Source organism: Verrucomicrobiota bacterium (assembly GCA_046726875.1). Classification (GTDB taxonomy): domain Bacteria; phylum Verrucomicrobiota; class Verrucomicrobiia; order Chthoniobacterales; family UBA10450; genus Udaeobacter. The sequence goes on along the minus strand of JBKPBJ010000028.1, from coordinate 6,153 downwards.
TGTAACCGAAAGATAAGCGGCGTCGTAAAGCGAACCGTTTGCCCAGAACGCCATCAGATTTGTGTTTTCGTCGTCCGGGTGCGCCGCGATGTAAAGCACGCGGCCAAGCACGTTGAGCTTTTGCAGTGCCAGCTGAATCTCGCCGGCGTTCATCTGTTCTGGAGGCAACGACGGCGGCGTATCCGCCGAGTGCGTGGTACTTGCGCCAGCTAGGATTGCGACCGCGACGGCTGCTCGCCAACAGCGTGTGATGCTGTGGAGCCTTGCGCCCGACGGCGCACTTTCCAGTGAGCGTCCCATCGAGGCTATCGTCCCAAGTCCGAGATAGCCCGCGTTACTTGTTGATGTCCTGCTTCGCCTGGAGGCGATCGATCAGCCCCTGGATAGCCTGCTTTTGACCCTCACTAGGAGCGGCAGCTTGCGCCTGTTTCGCGTCGCTCAGCGCGCCGGCGAAATCACCAGCTGCGGATTTAATGCGGGCCTGAGCCAGATATCCGAACACCCCGTTCGGAAACCGTTTGGCGACTTCCTTGAAGATTTCCATCGCTTCAGCAGCCTTCTTCTGATTCTGCAGCTGTCGACCATACGTATACAGTTGCGGTGCAGCTGCCTTCCCGAGCGCCTGGTTCCAGGTGGTTTTCGCCTGATCAGTTCGATTCAATGCCTTGAGGATATCCGCTTTAGTGCTGAGGTTCTCGAACCTTTCCTCGTTCTGAATTGAGGCGTCGGCCCAACGCAGTGCTTCACCGAGGTTAATCTTTCTGGTCAAACAAAATTGCGCACCTTCATCTAAAGCCTGCCAGGTAAACTGGCCGCGACCTTTCAATTGCGCTTGAATGTTCTGCAGCGTCTGATTTGCGTCGTTGACGGACACAGTAAAAGGAACGCCCAACTTCTCCCACTTCATCGTCACCGCTGTGGCAGTTGGCTTTAGATCTTCGAAATCGAATTCCAGCGCCTCTTTGTTCTCGGCGAGAGGCCGGGGTTTCACATCCACACGTAAAGCATCCTCCTTCTGGTCGTAGCTGTAGCTTCCCCAGCCGGTGTTGGTTTTTGAAAAGATAACCGTCCACGAATCCTGATTCGGAATCATGTGCAGCCCATAAGTTCCTTTGTCCAATGGCTTGCCCTCCACCGAAACCGGATCGCTGAATTCAATCGTCGTGTTTTCATTCGCGCCGACGCGCCACACTTTGCCATACGGAACGAGGCCACCCCAAATTTTTCGCCCGTTTACCAATGGGCGATGGTATTTGATCGCGATATCCGTCAACGCGATGCGTTGTTTGACGTCGGCAGCCTGGCTTACATCAGGCAGGTTCAAATCGTTTTGCGCGGAAGCGATTTGGCCAAGACCGACAATGGCTGGAAAAAGAACAAGCAGCTTAAACGTGATTGTTTTCATATTTTGGCGGTAACCCTTCCCAGATTTTCGATACTCCGCTAGCACATAATTAAGAGATGCTTTTGGATTATTGATTGGTTTTCTCGATTCGGCGTTCAATTTCCGAAGTCGTTCGCAGCAAACACTATTCCTGTGGCAGCGGGAAAAATACCACTACTGCTGCGGCTGAGTAGGCCTGAATTGTAAGGGCGCTTGTGCCAAGCGCCCGCTGAAGGGATTCGGCGTTTGACACAAACGCCGCTACAACTTCGGACTGAAATTAAGTCAGTTGGTACGTCGTAATCTCAAGCTGGTGGCCGTCGGGATCGCGAAAGTAAATCGATTGCGCGATCTCGTGATCTTGGAATTCAAATTTGATTCCGCGCTTCTGCAATTCGCGTTGCGCCCCGAGAAAATTTTGCCGGTCAGCTCGAAACGCCAGATGAAGCATTCGAATTTCCCGGTGACTTGACGATTTCGGCGCGTCGCTTGCCGGGAACAATGCAATCCCGGTATTTCCCTTGCCGATAAACGTTGGCACACCATTCCACATGCCCTCGTGAAGTCGTTCGAACCCTAGAACGTCAACGTACCATTTCGCAGAGCGCTCAATGTCGCGAACACCCATTGCGACGTGATCAATACCTTCGAGTTGCGTCACATTTATTCGATCTGTATTTCGGCAGGGACTTAATTCTTGAACTCATCACGATTCAATGAGTTCACATGTGATAGAAGCATCCGTGGCGGCGTTAAGAAGACCGCCGCGCAAAGAAATACAAACACTGCTACAGCCCCGGTCCACTCCCAAAAGCCGAGGTGCCAGAACACGGAATGGCGCAGCGCGCCGCGAATCGGTATCGCCCAGGAAAGTTTCAGGCGTGTAAGGGCCAACAAAGATTCGCTAAAGAAAATCCCAATCAGCGGCAACAGCGTTACCGACGACCAGATCCAAAACAATCGCGGCGTAAATAGATTGCGACCTTTCCATGCGCACCAGCAACAGAATAACATTCCGATTGCCAGGAGCCCGGCGGCCGAGCGGCCAAGAAGTTCATGCAGGCGCCGAACTCCCAGGACCTCGTGCAGGTGCTGCGGAACCACAAAGCATGCGCAAATCAGTGCGGCGATTCCTGCCGCAAACGTTCCGGCACCAATCGTTGCCGCTCGCGGCGCAATTCCTTCCAAATGCCGCTGCAAATATCCGGCGAATGGCAGCATCAACAATCCTGTCAACACCAGACCACTGGCAGCCAGCCAATAATGGTTTGGATTATCGCGCGGCGAAAGCAAATTGGAGATAACCCGGTATCGCCAGTCGTAATCATGCGGAAACATCCACGCGCTCACAGTTAGTGTTCCGAAAAACGAAATGAAAATCAGTGCCAGTAAAGCGCCGAGAGTTGATCTCCGATAAAGCATCGCGCGACGAGATGTGAAACAGAATTTACAGAATTGCTCAGGTCGAGGCAATAAAGCGATGCGAAGACGCATCGCACTCCAAAAGCCCTTCGCGCAAAATCAAGCATGTTCGGTTTCGCGAAGCTTTGGGAGTGCGCGCGCGTCCTCGCGCCGCTTTCGCGCGCCGCTTATCGCGCGTAATCAAACCGATTGCGTCAAAGTTGAATGCACGCGCCGCTCGCCATGCTACGTTGCCTCATGCCTTCCGATCCGCCAGAGAAACCCAAACCCGACGACGAAGCGCGGGCCCGGGAGAAAAGCAACGAGCGTGAAAAGAAGGACGAGCTTCAACCATCGCGCGAAAAAATTCCTGAAGGCGAGGGGAACCTGCGCAGGCGGGCCGATTGGTTTCGGAAACGAACGGGCGGAACCGAGTAGTTGTCTTCTGCAGTCGCCGCAATGAGCGAGGAGAGGCTCTTTGCGCCCTGACTGATCGCCGCACAACGCGGCTCCGGCATTTGTTAGCTTGGGCGCACTTTCAATCGCCAAATGCTACGTCCATAAGTCGCCGTCGTCAGTGTGCCCGCGCCTTGATGGTAAACGAGATCGACGAACATCGTGTTTGGCAGATTGCGCTTCAGGTTGTGCCAGGTGGCGCCAAGATCGTTCGACACGTAGATGCCGGCGTCATTGGCCACGAAAACCGTCTGCGGTTCGTCCGGCGACACCACCGCGGCGTGATGCGGAACGTCAGGTAGTCGCCCGCCATCGACGTCGTGCCAGTGCGCACCGCCGTCATCGGAGCGAAAGACATGCGAGTTGCCGAAGTTCGCGAGTGTGGCGAATAGAACATCGGCATTCGTGGGACTCGATTCCAAACGGGTGATGATCACGCCGGGCAATTCCGGCCCGGCCATGTTGGGACTCCAAGTGTTTCCGCCATCGAGACTGCGAAAGAATCCGCCGTTCTCCGTGCCGACATAGACGCGCTGCGAATCCGCCGGCGCCACTTCAATCGCGCTGATTGGGCTGTCATCGAGTGAATCGGAAACCGGACGCCACGTCGTCCCTTCGTCTTTCGATCGCCAAACACGATACGAGCCGGTGAAAACCGTCGACGGCTTGTTCGGATCGAGCGTGATGTAAACCATCCAGACGCTTCCCTTCTCCGACTTCGGCGCAGGCGGAGAGACATCGCGCCGCTGCGCGCCATGAATCCGCGTGATGTTCATATTGTAATAGGAGGCGTAGACTTGGTTCGCCCTTTCGGGGTGGTAAACCATCCAGCCGCCATCGCCGCCTTCGATCTCGAAATGGTCGTCGCTGCCGCCGGTCGTCGTCACGAGCGTTCCGTTGTCCTGCGCCCCGCCGCCGAAACTGCGCGGATCGCTCGGCGCCACGTCGATGTCGTAATACATCGTGGCCGCCAATCCTTTGCTGCGGTTTTCCCACGACGTTCCGCCGTCATCGCTTACATCGACTCCGCCATCATTGGCATCGTAAACCCGGCTTGGCGTCGCCGCCGGCATCAGCAACGCGTGATGGTCCGCGTGCGCGTAATCGGGGTCGCCGCGTGTCGCGTTCCAGGCTGTGATCTGCTCCCAGGTGTTTCCGCCGTTGATCGTCCGATGCAGATCGACCCCGCCACAAATCACGTGATTCGGATCGGTCGGATGCACCACGACGGAATTGCCGTAAGTCATCTGGCCTTCGTCGCTGAAATGCGAGCCGCCGACGTTCTGCCAGGTGTTGCCGCCGTCGCTTGTTCGGAAAATGCCGAGCACGCTTTCGTCCGATGCCGCGACTTGGAGGTAAATGATGTTCGGGTCCGAGGGCGCCATGGCGAGCGTCGCGCGATTGAACATCGCTGGCGCGGGCAAACCATTCGTTAGGTGCGTCCAGGTCGCGCCGCCATCGAGTGAACGCCAGACACCGCTGCTCACCCCCTGCGCCGTGACCGTGGCAAAAATGCGCTGCGGCTGCACCGGATCGAACACGATTGAGTGGCACCAATAATTCTGTGCCGAGATGAACGTCTCGCGCGCCCACGTCTTGCCGGCGTCGCGCGATGTATACATGCCGCCGAATCCGCTTTCCTGCGGGCTGACCCTGCCGAACCCGATCCCGCCGATCCGAATATGACTCGGATCGTGCGGATCGATCGCAATCACGCCAATCCGGCTCGGGATTGCCGTCTTCGCGCTCGAGGCAAACAGCCGCCAGCTTTTTCCGCCATTGGTGGTGCGATACAATCCGACTCCGGCGTAACTATCGGCCGAGAGGTTCGCTTCGCCGGTGCCGCAATAAAGGATCTTCGAGTTCGTCGGATGAATCGCGAGCGCGCCCACGTTGAGCACGGCCTGCGAATGCCAGAGCCCTTTCCACGTTCGCCCGGCATCCGTGCTTTGCCAGACACCGCCCCCAGCCGCGCCCGCCCAGATGGTGTCGGGCTTCACCGGATCACAAACCAGACAGGTGATGCGCCCGCCAACGTTCGTCGGCCCGACGCTTTCCCACTGCGTCGTGCCCGGCGCCGGCGCAAATTCCTTCTCGACCCGCGTGCGTTCCGACACGAGCTTTCCCACTCTCGCTTCTCGCAACGGCCACGCCGCCCGCGCCTGGAACCAGACGCTGCGCCGTTTATGATTCCGCGAGATCCGCCCGAGTTTCGCGCGGAGCGCTCTCTTCCCCGGTCTTGGACCTAACGGCGCCTTCGTATTCCCCGCCGATTTCTGCCGCCGCGTCTTTGTCGTTGCCTTCTTGGTGCGCTTAGCCACGGCGAACACCTCCAATCTCGGAGGGACGTGCTTCATCAGGTCCCGCTTGTTCGTGGTCGCGGAGATGTCGGACATGCCGGGGCACGTCCGTCTGATGTCCGAACTTCCGCGCCTTGTTTAACGCCCAACTGAATCCGTACCACGTCGCCAGAAACGCGAGACATTCGAGCGTGAACGAATGGAACCGGTAAGACGTTTCCGCGACAAACAGTGCAAAGATCGCGGCCAGACTTTCGTGCGCGGCCAGCCGCAACTCGCGCGATTTAGTGAGGAGATACATAGGGATGTGTGGAGTTGAGGAGTCGGAGGATTAGTGGAGAGCGCCATGCTGCGGCAAAGGAGCGTGCGATGTCAAAAGAATAACGCCGCGTGCTCAGTGGCCAATTAGATCACAAACTGTGCGCGACAGCAGGATGGAATTTCATGGCAAGCAAAGAACCGAGGCTGCAAGCCCGATCGCTGCTCGAACCCCCTCGTCCGGAACCTCACTTCGAGTTGTCGATGATCTGCTGCGCGTTCCTGATCGCGGACTCGTCCGGCGCTTTGTCTTTCTTCAGGATGTCGATCGCCTTTTGCGCCGAGGCAACGGCT
>JBKPBJ010000027.1:0-3832 GCA_046726875.1 Verrucomicrobiota bacterium | reverse complement strand
CGTTGACCCGCTCTGCTCATTGCGCCTCTGGAAGTTTTGCCGCCAGAACAAAATTCATCTGCTCAAAACCTACAGCTCAAAGGATCACTGGATTTGCCTGCCACTTTTCGTTTGCGGAATTCCGCTGAGCCGCGCGCGCTGCATCACCGATCCAATCGGCAGCCGAAGTCGCGCATTTGTCTTCAAACACGGCTGTTCGCAAATCGTTGCCGACGCGTCGGTGATCAAACGCCAGTTAGTGGAAGAACACGGAATTGATCCCGCAAAAATTGAAGTCATCGGTTCAGCTGTCGATTTGGAAAAGTTCAAGCCTCCGCGGGACAGGACAAAATTCCGCGATGAAATCGGCGTCAACGATGAGACCCCACTGATCGGCAACGTGGGGATGATTCGTCCTGACAAAGGCCAGCTCGAGCTGGTCAAAACGGCGCCAATAGTCTTGGAGAAACGTGCCGATGCGCGCTTCGTCATCGTCGGCCAGGGCACCGGGATTTTGAAGCGAGGAATCAATGTGAGGAACGCAATCGATCGTGCCGGCCTCGCCGACAAGATTATCATGGCTGGCTATCGCTGGGATACGCCGAACGTTTACGCAGCGTGCGACATGATAGTGATTGCGTCGCTCCGCACCGAAGCTTCTCCCATCGTTTTGCGTGAGGCTTTCGCCAGCGGACGGCCTGTCATCGCTACGAAAGTCGGCGATATTCCAGAAATTGTTCGCGATCGCGAGAACGGTTTACTCATTGAACCGGGGAATACTCAGGCATTGGCGTCGGCGATTCTGGAATTCATTTCCGATCCGGAACTGGCGGCGCATTGCGCAGCTAACGGCCTCCGCTATGCAACCGAAAACTTTTCGTTCGAAAAGATGATGGAGGCAAAGCTGCACGCCGATCTTGCCGTATTGCGGAAGAAATACGGCCGCGAATCCGCTTCCCGCTTTCCGCAGGACCTCACGTCGTCGGAGAAGAATTGATCGCATCGATCAGCTGACGGAAGCGGCCAAATCTGCTGCAAACCGGCGTAAAAATCAGCCGGGGCAAGCCGGCAGTTCCAAGCTCATCGTTCTCTTTCGCGGGTGCAACGCGCTGGACAATTTCGCCCGCGCGCAAGATGTCCGCGAAGTGGTTGTTCAGCTCGACAAGCGCCTCGTTCGATAACGACCGATTAAGACGGATGACGAGCCGCTCCCCCACCCAGCGCGCCGAATGAAAAACCTTGTAGAATTGCGTGATTTCTGCAGCGGCCTCCTGCGCGTTGTGTTTGATTTTGAAAAACGCGAAGTCTTCCTCCGAAATGAAGCCGAACTTGAGCAGGCGCTCGTTAAGAAATCGCATCCACGTCTCCCAATATTTTCCGCCTAGCTGGTCCAATAGCACGACCGGAACAATGCGCGTTTTGCCGGTTTGCAGTAGCGCGAGCACCTCGAACGCTTCATCCATCGTACCAAAGCCGCCGGGGAACAACGCGAACGCGTGCGCCTCTTTCACGAAACTCAATTTGCGCGTGAAAAAGTAATTGAGTGTCACCAGTTTGGGATCGCCCTCGATGGCTTCGTTTACTCGTTGCTCCGAGGGCAAACGAATATTAAGCGCAAAGCTGTGCGCGCCCCCGGCCCCTCTCTGCACGGCACCCATGATTCCTTCGCTGCCGCCGGCAATCAGCATGAAGCCCTGCCTGACCATTTCGCACGCAAAATCCGTCGCCAGTTTATAGTCGGGTGAATCGCACGCGCTTCGGGCCGATCCGAAAACGGCCACTTTTCGGAAGTGCTTGAATGGCGCAAAAATCTTCGCTGCCGAACGCATCTCCTTTGCAGAACGGTTGATCAGCTTGAGGTCTGCTACGGTCAATTCGTCGCGCGCAATCTTCAGCGCGGTCGTAATAATTTCCTCGATAAGCGCCGCAGATTTTGGCGCACCCCAATCCCGAACTAATTGTCTGACTCGCGCATCAAATGGCGGACCGACGCTCCAACGGTGCCTCGCTGTGCTTGGTGTCGCCTGATCGATTGCTTCTTCTGGGGATGGTTCCATCTGAATACCAAGGTTCGCTCAAACCGAGATCAAATCCTGAAGAATCTCACGCATACGACGAATCGGCAGCGAGTAATGTCCTTCGTCTTGGATGAATCGCGATTTGCAATTCGGGAAACGGTTCGCGATTTCTTCCGCCAGCCGAACGGCGAAAGCGCGATCTTCTTTTCCATGCCAGAGTCGCACGGGCACGCGTACATCTTCGATCGCGAATCCCCACGGCTCCGCGTAAATCCGTGCATCGATCAATACTCCTTCCGCGGAGGCGCGCCAGGCGCGCCGTTGGCTCTCGAAAATCGCTTCAAACGCTGCGTCGTCCCGCAAGCTGGCCGCGTCGCACGGCCGCAACAGCAGCATCTTCAAAAGCAGCGGACGAAGCCGGATCGGCGCGCGGAAGGATAAAAACGGCCGCGCCAAGTAAAACAATTGCCGCAACAGTTGCGGCCGGTTGCGATAAAATGCGAGCATCCACCGATAAAGCGGCAGTAATCCTTTGAAGTCCTTCAGCTCGGCAAATGGAATCACACCGCCTACTATCGCTATTGCGCGAACTCGCTCGGGCATCGCAACCGCGGTCGCGTACGCGTACGGCGAGCCGCCAGAGATCGCGAGCATTCGAAATTCGCGGATTTCGAGATGGTCGATGAGTCGTTCAATGACCCGCGGCCAATCGCTCAGCTTTCGATCCAGTTGCGTGCTCGATCCGCTAATACCAGGCCGATCGGCTGAAATTATGCGAACACCGAGTGCGCGCGCTGGTTCGTCGGCGAGTTGCGCCATCGTGCGTGAGCTGGGCCAGCCGTGGCAGAATATCACGGGCACTCCACTTGGATCGCCGTATTCTTCGAACGCAAGACCGGCACCGTCGTGGAGTTGAACGATATCTTTCTTATGCATCTATCAGCAGCCTCATTTCCGTAGTTGTATTGCAAGGCCTCAATCTGTAGTCCAAAGTGTACCGCGAAAATACAATTGTGCTTGTCAGACCTGTGTTATGAAGGATCACTCGCAACCTCCCCCGGGAAAAATCTCGGAGCATGGCAACGGAATCGGCGCACCATCACCTGAGGCAGTGGAAAGACGCGCCAGAGAAATTGCCATGATCGATGAGCGGAATCCTGATGATTTTACTGAGGCGGATTGGGCGCAGGCGCGCCATGAACTGATGGGCGAAGAAAACAATTTGCCTCCTGAGGAAACTCCAGATAACGCCGACATGACCGAGGAATGGAGCGTCATCGCCAGTTCCAAGGGTCATCACATTCCGCGGCCCGGCACTCAAGAAGAGGAAACGGTTGGAGAGCATCTCGTGATTGAAGGCATAGGGGAAGCAACCCACGATCAGATGCTCGAAGCGCGTCGCGAAGAACGCGAACAAGAGGGGGAGAATCCTTGAGCCCCGCCTCAGCCGAGACCGCCGCCGGCACGCCGGCGGCGGAACGAAGTGCTTTTTCCTGGGGGCAGTGTCGACTTGAATACCTGCTGAATCGGTTTCATCAAATAAGGGATTTTACGAACTCGCTATGCGCGGATCTTGAACCGGAAGATTGCGTCGTACAATCCATGCCTGACGTCAGCCCGACCAAGTGGCACCTCGCGCATACTACCTGGTTTTTCGAAACGTTTATCCTAAAAAAATTCGTCCCGGGATACCGCGCCGAGATTCCAGAGTACGCTTATCTCTTTAACTCTTACTACAACGCTGCTGGCGACATGCACCGACGCGATCTGCGTGGATTGATTTCACGCCCGACCGTCAGCGAAGCGCAACGCTACCGCGAGTCGATCGATTCACA
>JBKPBJ010000026.1:0-3204 GCA_046726875.1 Verrucomicrobiota bacterium | reverse complement strand
GCGCATCAGCTCAAGTTTGTCCCACTGCGTCATTGCGAGCACTTCCCCGATTGTGCTGCCCTCGATCACTTCCTCAATGTACCAGCCGGATTCTTCATCTGGATCGAGGAAAACGTGTACCTCCGTGACCCGGCCAAACAGATTGTGCAGATCACCCATGATATCCTGGTAAGCGCCCACCATGAAAAGGCCGAGATAATAAATTTCCCCGGGATGAACACGATGCAGCGGTAGTGTCTCCTTCACGTCCTGCAAATCGACAAACTTGCAGACTCTTCCGTCTGAGTCGCAGGTGATATCCACGATGGTGCCGTGTCGATCAGGCGGCGTGGTAAGCCGATGAATCGGCATAATCGGGAACAACTGACCGAGCGCCCAATGATCGAGCAACGACTGGAACACGGAAAAATTGCAGATGTACTGGTCGCCAAGCGTGGTTTCCAGCTGCTTCACTTCGTCCGGCACATACCGCAATCCGCGATGCATGTTGACGATTTGATGGGCGACCTGCCAGTAAACCGTGTCGATCTTCGCTTTCGATTCGAGATCGAGCAGACCGAGGTCGAACGTTTGCTGCGATTCCTCTTTGATTTGCTGGATGTCGTGTAGACTCTCGAGACGATTTCCGCGCTTCAACCGCTGTTTCACATCAAGGATGTCGGCTACCAGTTTGTGGTCTTTTTCGCTCGCTTCGACCTTGAGCTTTGGCGAAGTTTTTTCGATCGAACTGAACGCTTCGACCACTAGCACAGAATGGTGCGCGACAGTGGCGCGCCCGCTCTCGCTCACAATCGCCGGATGCGCGACACCTTCGGAATCGCAAACGTCCATGATGTTCCAGACGACGTCGTTCGCGTATTCCTGGAGCGAATAATTGGTCGAACTATCGAAGTCGCTGCGCGATCCATCGTAATCGACGCCAAGTCCGCCGCCCACGTCGAGATAACCAAGTTCGTGTCCAAGTTTCGACAGCTTCGCGTAATATCGCGCGCCTTCGCGCACTGCGCGCTTGATCGTCGAAATATCGGGCACCTGCGATCCGACGTGGAAATGAACAAGTTTGAGGCAATGCGCCAGCCCGGCATCCTTTAGCATCTGACTTGCGGCGACCAGATTGGTCGTGTCGAGGCCGAACTTGGCGTTCTCGCCGCCGCTCGGCGACCATTTGCCGGAACCTTTGCTGTGCAAGCGAGCACGAATCCCAATCCAAGGCTCCACACCAACTTCCTTCGACGCGCGAATGATTTGCTCAACCTCTTCCAGTTTTTCTGCGACGATGACGACGGGTTTGCCTAGTTTGCGACCGAGCAACGCGATGCGAATGAAAGCAGGATCTTTGTAGCCGTTGCAGATGATCAAAGTCTCGGGGCCTTTCTGCATCGCAAGCGCGGCGACGAGCTCCGGCTTGCTGCCTGCCTCGAGTCCAAAATGAAATTGTTCGCCTGCATCGACGATCTCTTCGACGACTTCGCGCAGCTGATTGACCTTGATCGGAAAAACGCCGCGATAGTGATTTTGATAGCCGAACTCAGAGATCGCGCTTTGAAATGCGTGATTAATTGATTCGACCCGGTGGCGGAGCAAATCCTGAAATCGAATCAATAACGGAAAACTCAGGTTTCTCGCGCGCGCTTCGTTCACGACCTCCAGCAGATCGATGGAACCGCCGTCGCTCTTCAACGGCCGCGCTTCGACGTTACCAGAGTCATTGACCGTAAAATAGCCCTCGCCCCATCCCTCAACGTTGTATGTGGCGATGGCGGATTCAATGTCCCACTCGTTTTTCATTGGAGTTGCGAGCGCGGCATCAACCGCAATGCGCACATTCAATCAGCGTGCAGAACATTCAAGCCCGGCAGAGTGAAAATCTTCATCTGACGCGTATGTCCGTGTAATGGATGAGCGGTATCCGGTGCACAGCTTGTGTTTCCTCTTCGCCCACGTACTGTTCACGCGATGAACAAAACGGTGATCGAGGTGCAGGTGCGGGCTGTTTTACCGACGAGCGGCGGGTGCGCGGTTTTCCTTGGGAACAATGAGAAGGTGTTCATCATCTATGTCGATCAAACCGTCGGCAGTGCCATCACCATGTTCATGCGCCACATCACCAAAGAGCGCCCTCTTACGCATGATTTAATGGCGCATTTGCTCGCGGCGCTCGGCGCAAAAGTCGAGCGCGTGATCATTAACGACCTGAAAAACGCCACTTACTTCGCGCGCGTCATCATTCAGGTCGAAAACGAGTTGCAGCAAAAGAAAATCATTGAGTTGGATGGACGACCGAGCGATTGCATCGCGATGGCGACCCAGCAGAAGGCGCCCATTTACGTGAGCCAGGATGTGTGGGACGAAGTGGACGATATGAGCGATGTCCTGCGCAAAATGGAGGAAGAAGGACTGAAGACTGATCCCGAAGGGGAAGAGTAGCGCGATCTGCGATCGCGGTCGTTAAATCGTTAAAGAGTTATATCGTTACAAGATCTACCTATTTAACTTTATAACCTTTGTATCTTTTTAACTGCGTGCTTGGTGTCAGCCGAGCAGATCGCCGTAACGCTTGTCGGCCAGTTCGAGGCAACGCGCCAGAATCTCCGATGCAGTGGTGAGCTTCAATGTCTGCTCAACCAACTCGCGGCATTCAGGAATGGTCAGGCTTTGCACCGCGCGCTTCACTCGCGGGACCAGGGTTGCTGATGCGCTGAGTTCATCCACGCCGAGGCCTAACAAAAGCGGCACCAGCGCAACATCGCCCGCCATTTCTCCGCAAACACCCACCCAGATGTGGTTCGCGTGAGCGGCGTCGGCAACCATCTTGAGCAAACGCAGTATTGCCGGGTGCGTCGGCTCGTACAGATACGCGACCTTTTCATTTACCCGGTCCACCGCAAGCGCATACTGAATCAGGTCGTTTGTGCCGATGCTGAAAAAATCGACCTCGCCTGCAAGCGAATTTGCACAAATTGCTGCGCTTGGGATTTCGATCATTGCGCCAATTTCGACTCTTTCAGCCATCTCGATTTTTGAGCTGCGTAACTCTTGTTTGCACTCCTCCAACACGGCGAAGGCGCGGCGCAATTCATCCAAGCCAGAGATCATCGGAAACATGACCTTTACATTGCCTACGGTGCTGGCGCGGAGAATGGCGCGCAGTTGTGTTTTAAAAATTTCCTGATTCTCAAGACAAAACCGGATCGCGCGCCAGCC
>JBKPBJ010000025.1:0-2645 GCA_046726875.1 Verrucomicrobiota bacterium | reverse complement strand
CAGTTCATCGCCATGCGCTGGTCGTATGAAGAAATGATTGTCGCTCAGGCCAAGCTCAATCCGCTTACCAAGCGTCAGGACCGCGCTCATGACGAAATTCAAAAGCTCGCGCCAAAAGCGGACACGCCTCAGCAACGCGCACACCTAAACGATTTGAAAGATGTACTGGCATTGCTCTCGGGGTTGGAAGGACAGTCCGCCGGGGACGTCGCCCGATATCTCAAATTGACCGATCCCGTAATTGCTGGGAAGCAAAGGTTCGACCGCTCGTTGTTCAAAGACGCGAAGGGGCCGGTCACAGCAGACCAGCTCTACGTGAACCAGAAAGTCGCCGATCTGATCTCAAGGGCCGAGATGGAGCAGAACGATTATCGCCGCGGTAGCAAGCCGAACGTGTTCTTCGGTCTGGAGAAACGCTATTTCGGAATGACGTTCGCCGTCTTCACTTTCGACACTGTGGTTCTGATCTTTTCAATGCTTGCATTGCTTGTGTTGCTGCATTGGATTTTGCGAAAACAACTGGAAGTGCGCAGAAGCTGACAGCCGCATGTCATCCTGAGCGGAGCGCAGCGTAGTCGAAGGATCCCGAGATGCTGCCCGAGAGTTACGCAACGGAATTGAAACCCTGGCCTCGCCCCGAAAGATTTCGGGGCTGCCTTGCAGCCTCGACTTCGCTCGGAATGACAAGAATGACAATTTAGCGTAAACGAGTACTCACGAAGCCATGAGCAAAACAAAAACTAAACCCGCACGCCTTATCGTCGCCGCCAGCGAGACCGATCCGGACATGCTTTACGCCACGAAATTCTGGGCGCCTGATCCGTTCATTTTTCTTCAGCGCAACGGCAAACGCACGTTGGTCTTAAGCGATCTGGAAATCGATCGCGGCCGCAAACAAGCTGACGCGGATGAATTCGTAATGTTCAGCGAGCTCGAGCGCGAGGTGCAGGGGAAATCAAAAAAGGCACCGCCGTACGAGAAAGTGTTGGCCCATTTTCTTAAAAAGCGCGGCGTGAGATCGGCAATGGTGCCCGCGAATTTTCCGCTCGGTTACGCGGAGGAACTCGCTGCAAACAAAATCCGCGTTCGCGCAACCGACGGATTTTTCTGGCCCGAACGTGAAGCCAAATCCGACAAGGAAATTGAAATGATGGGACGCGCCTTGCGGATCACAGAAGCCGGACTCAAACGCGCGATCGAAGTGTTGAAAGCGTCGACACCAGGTTCGGGAAAACGACTGCGCCGGAATGGTAAAACGCTGACTTCCGAAATGCTGCGCGCTGAAATTGATTCCGCAGTGTTGCGCGCAGGCGGCGTTCCGACCGGCACGATCGTGGCCGGAGGCGATCAGGCTTGCGACCCGCACGAGCGCGGCCACGGCCCCCTGTATGCGGATTCATTGATTATTCTTGACGTTTTCCCGCGCGACGCGAAGACCGGATACTTCGGCGATATGACTCGCACAGTGTTGCGAGGACGCGCGAACGAAGCGCAGCGGAAACTTTGGGAGACGGTGAAAGCGGGACAAGCCCTCGCGCTAAAGAGAATCAAGGCCGGCGTTGACGGCATGACGATTCACAAAGCCATTCAGGAATTCTTCGCCAATCGCGGTTTCCCGACCGAAGTGCGCAACGGCCGGCGCGTCGGATTTTTCCATGGTACCGGCCATGGGCTTGGTCTGGAAATCCACGAACATCCGCGCCTGCAAAAAGTTGTCCTGAAAGATCGGCAGGTGCTCACAGTCGAACCGGGTCTGTATTACCCCGGCGTGGGCGGTGCGCGTCAGGAAGACGTGGTGGTTGTCACAAAGACTGGTTGTCGAATCATCTCGCGTTTCCCGAAGCGGCTGGAGATTTAGGTGGAACGCGTTGTCCTCAACGCGTTGTGATAGAGCCCCCGGGAAACCTTTGTATCGTCTTCGGAGAAGGCGATACACCGTCCAAATGAACGCGCGACGCCGTCGGGCGTCTAATTTCTACCCGGCGAAGTGACAAGTCGCTTTGCCGCGGTAAATTAGTGCGCACATGTATCCTCTATTGGCTTTTGTTGTGGGTTCTAGCTGGCTGTTGTATATCGGCAGCCCATCCGGTTTTGGTTTGGGTTCCAATTGGCTGCTTTACATCGGCGTCCCGTTAGTCATTGGACTTTGGGCGCAGATGCGGGTGAAAAGCGCGTTTGGCCGGTGGAGCAAGGTGCGCGCGAGTGCAAATGTTACGGGTGCGGAGTGCGCGCGGGAAATCCTGCAGGCAGCCCAGATCCATGACGTCGACGTCGTAGAGACGAACGATTTCCTGGGAGACCATTACGACCCAACCAAGAAGCAGCTGCACCTCTCGAGTAATGTGTACAACACGCCTTCGGTGGCAGCTCTGGGCATCGCCGCGCATGAGAGCGGGCACGCGATTCAGCACGCCCGCGCGTATGCGCCATTGAAGGCGCGAATGGCAATTGTGCCAGTCACAATGATTGCTTCGAACCTGCTGCCGTTCATCATCCTAGGCGGGTTGTTCTTTAGGATCACCGGTCTGATCACGGTTGGCATCTGGTGCTATTTGATTCTGCTGGTGTTCCAATTGATTACGCTGCCCGTGGAGTTCGATGCCTCGCGACGCGCAAAAATCATCCTGCGGGAAATGGGCATCATA
>JBKPBJ010000024.1:0-1201 GCA_046726875.1 Verrucomicrobiota bacterium | reverse complement strand
AGCAGACATCGCCTATGCCGGCGATACCCTTCAATTGTCCGCTGCGACGTACGAAAAACTACGTCGCCTGGCTGCGGAATGCCTCCGGACGGAACGCCCAGGACATACTCTGCAACCAACAGCTCTGCTGCATGAAGCTTTCTTGCGTGTTCTCAAGCACCCGGATTATGCCTGGAAGGACGAAGCACATATTGTTGCATTCGCGGCACGGGTGATGCGACGCATCTTGATGAGCTATGGCGTCGCGCGAACGCGCTACAAAAGAGGTGGGCCATCCACCGTGCGGTTACCGCTGGATGAAGCGCTCGATTTTTTTGTCGAACGCGACGTCAACATCGCGGCAGTGGATGAGGCACTGGAGGAGCTCGAACTGGTAGATTCACGGCAGGCGCAAATCGTTGAATTACGATTTTTCGGCGGTCTTACAGTCGACGAAATCGCGGCTGCGCTTAAAATATCGCGTGCTACGGTTAAGCGCGATTGGGCCACGGCCAAGTTGTGGCTACGGAGTCGATTATCCGGCTAACGAGCGAAGTTTACTGATAGCGTGAATACGAAGGCGGAATCATCTACCACGCGAATCAAGTCGAACCCAGAGCGGTGGCGGCGTCTTAAAGAAATCCTTGCCGACGCGTTGGAGCAATCCCCGCTTGAAGAACGCACGGCGCTGCTCAGGCGCGCGTGCACTAATGACGCGACGCTGCTACGCGAGGCTCAACAGTTACTTGAGCACGATGCCACCATCTTCGAAGAATTCGCAGAGTTCGCAGCCACCCGTCTCACGGAAAACGAGGGTGATCGCATTGGGGAGCGGCTCGGTGCCTACGTGATTGTACAGGAACTCGGACGTGGCGGTATGGGCGCGGTTTATCTCGCCAAGCGCGCGGATGGACAATTTCACAAGCGAGCTGCTATCAAAGTTCTCAAACGAGGCACAGATACCGAGGAGGTATTGCGTCGTTTTCGAATCGAGCGGCAAATCCTGGCCGAACTTGAGCACCCCAACATTACACGGCTTCTGGACGCCGGCACAACGGCTGACGGATTGCCGTATTTTGTGATGGAATTTGTTGAAGGCACACCGATCACACGTTTTGTGCAGCGCGAAAACGTGGATCTACGAGGCCGACTTAGTCTCTTTATCAAAGTCTGTTCGGCGGTCGAACTCGCGCATCGACATCAGGTTATCCATCGAGACATC
>JBKPBJ010000023.1:0-3521 GCA_046726875.1 Verrucomicrobiota bacterium | reverse complement strand
TTTCGCGATGCTCATTCCGCCCGCGCATTTCAAAGGTTGGAAGGTGACGACGGTTGGGGACGACATCGGCTGGATGCGAATTCGCGACGGCCGTTTGTATGCGGTCAATCCGGAGAACGGCTATTTCGGGGTGGTGCCTGGGACGAGCTACAAATCGAATCCAAATGCAATGCGATCGATCGCGCACGACACAATTTATACCAATGTGGCTCTCACCGAAGACGGCGACGTATGGTGGGAGGGCAAAGATCCCGACAGGTCGGGACCCGCGCATGCGTTTGATTGGCGCGGTAACGACTGGACACCGGTATCAAAAGAAAAAGCCGCCCACCCGAACAGCCGGTTCACCACGCCAATGCGCAACAACCCGGCGCTTGATCCCGACGTTGAGAAAGGTGAAGGCGTGCCGATCAGCGCAATCATCTTCGGGGGCCGCCGCAGCGATACCGTGCCACTGGTTTATCAGGCATTCGATTGGAACCACGGCGTATATTTAGGCGCGACGATGGCTTCGGAAACCACCGCAGCCGCCACCGGCGCGGTCGGGCGAGTCCGGCGCGACCCCATGGCGATGCTGCCCTTCTGCGGATACAACATCGGGGATTATTTTCAGCATTGGCTTGATGTCGGAAAGCGGCTCACTAATCCGCCGCTTGTTTTCAACGTGAATTGGTTTCGCAAGGGCGCTGACGGAAAATTCCTCTGGCCCGGTTTCGGCGAAAACATGCGTGTGCTCAAATGGATCATCGACAGTTGCGAGAAAACCGGTGGCGCACTCAAATCACCTATCGGTTGGCTGCCCAGCCCTCACGATCTCGATCTTGCCGAACTCGACATCGATCACAATGCGGTGGACGAACTCCTTGGCCTCGATCACGAGGAATGGCAAAAAGAAATCGCTGCGCACAAAGAGTTTTTCGATTCGTTAGGTGGTGTGGTGCCGGAAGAGTTGCAAAAACAGCGCGAGCAACTGGCCGCGCGGTTTGAGCTGTAGCGCACGCTGCACGGTTTGGGGAGCGCACGCATTCTGCGTGCTGGTGAAGGCATCCTGCCTTCACGAACTTCCAATGAACCGTCGAATCGATGTGGACTGATGCACCTGGTAATGGGCGGCGTTCAATGCAAGTTCGTCGCCGCAGAATGCGGCGACCAGCACGCTGCAAGCATGCGCTCCTCGGAAAATTTGCGAACTGCCGCGCAATTTGGAACTGTCTCCAGTGGGTTCGAAGATGGGGAACAAAGAGCGGCTTATCACTCCCGCGCGGAATGGTTGCATCGAGATTCGCGGCGCGCGCCAGAACAATCTCAAAGGGATCGACGTCGATCTTCCGCTTGGAAAATTGACCGTCGTCACCGGCCCGAGCGGCAGCGGTAAGTCGAGTTTGGCATTCCAAACGATTTACGCTGAAGGCCAGCGGCGTTACGTCGAAACCTTCAGTCCATACATGCGGCAGTTCCTCGATCGCATGGACAAGCCGCGCGTTGACGATATCCGCGGCATCCCGCCCGCAATCGCCATTGAGCAGTCGAACCCCGTCAAGACTTCCCGCTCGACCGTCGGCACAATGACAGAGATCAATGATTACTTGAAGCTGCTGTGGCCACGCATCTCGCGCGCTTTTTGTCCTGATTGCGGTCGTGAAATTCGACCGGAAACCGCGCAATCGATTGCGGAACAGGTTCTCACCCTCTTCTGTCATTTCGACCGGAGTGAAGCGAAGCGGAACGCAGTCGAGGAATCTCCGGATATTTCCCCCAAGGAGCGGATGTCCAGAGATCCCTCGACTGTACTTCGTTCCGCTCGGGATGACAGCGGGATTGTATTGATCACATTCTGGGTCGCAGTCCCCCCGAAAACCGAGGCGCGGAAGTTTTTCGATTTCCTCCAGCAGCAAGGGTACCTGCGCGTTTGGATCGACAACAAAGTCGTGCGCGTGGACGATCCGAATCCAAAAACCAAAAGGCTCGGCTCGCGTGTGCAGGTCGTTCAGGATCGCATCGCGATCACTGCGGAAAATCGCACGCGATTGGTCGAAGCAATCGAGACTGCGCTGCGCTTTGGCAAAGGACAGGTAAATGTAATTCCTGTGGAGGCAGGCGGATCGCCTGCAGAATCGAGAAACGCAGCCGACACGGCCGCCGCTACAGCTGTTCCCTTTTCCACCGGTTGGCACTGTGCCTGGTGCGATTTGGATATCCGCCCGCCAACGGTTGGCCTTTTCAGTTTTAATAATCCGCTCGGGGCATGTCCGGACTGCCGCGGGTTCGGCCGAACGATCGCGATTGATCTAAACAAAGCGATCCCCGACCGCAGCCTCAGCATTAAACAAGGCGTGGTGCGCGTGTTTCGGGGCGCCGAGTTTGGTGAATCACAAAAGGATTTGCTTCGCGCGTGCACCGGCGAAGACATCGATATTAACGTGCCGTTCGAGGAATTGCCCAAGGCCGATCAGGATTTCGTAATCGAAGGAGAGCCTGTAGCCGGGGGCGGTGACCCCGGCATCACCGATGCCGGCTACAATGAAGACTATGAGCACGACCGCTGGTACGGAGTGCGCGGCTTTTTTCGCTGGCTGGAGAGCAAGACCTACAAAATGCATGTGCGAGTGTTGCTCAGCCGTTACCGCGCATACGTCACCTGTCCCAAATGCAACGGCGGTCGCTACCAGCCCGAGGCGTTGAACTACAAAATTCAAGGAGCGGCGGTCTCCTCGGCCGCCGTAGCCCTGGCGAAGGCGGCTAGTCCGCCGTTCCAAAAGCGCACATTGGAAAGCGCCCCTCCTTGTTTAACCCTTCCCGAATTCCAGGCACTCTCGATTTCCGACGCTCGTGATCTTCTCCGCACGATCGAACCTTCGCCTAACGACAAAACAGCGCAGATGCTGCACGACGAAATCTGCTCGCGCCTGAATTATCTCTGCGAAGTTGGTGTCGGTTACCTCACGCTCGACCGGTCGACACGCACATTGAGCGGCGGTGAAGTGCAGCGGGTAAATCTCACCACGTGCCTCGGCGCTTCGCTGGCAAACACGCTTTTTGTGATGGACGAACCGAGCATTGGATTACACCCGCGCGATGTCGGTCAATTGGTGCGCGTGATGCATAATCTGCGCGACAAAGGCAACACCTTGCTCGTCGTCGAGCACGAGGAACAAATCATCCGCGCAGCGGACAATTTGATCGATCTCGGCCCGGGGCGCGGTGAGCACGGCGGCGAATTAGTGTGGAATGGACCACTAGTAGAATTTTTGAATGGAGCCGGCGCGCCCTCGCGCCGGTTGCCCGAGACTATGCGGCGCGAGGGCGCACCGGCTCCATCCTTAACGCGCGAATACCTGACGAATCGCAAATCAATCCCGATCCCCACGTCGCGCCGAAAATCAAATTCGTCGGTCAAGATCCTCGGCGCGCGACAGCACAATTTGAAAAACATCGATGTCGAGTTACCACTCGGCGTCTTCACGTGTGTAACTGGAGTGTCCGGGTCCGGCAAATCCACTCTGATTCACGATGTGTTGTAC
>JBKPBJ010000022.1:0-6925 GCA_046726875.1 Verrucomicrobiota bacterium | reverse complement strand
ATAGTCCGTTGGAACAAATCATCGCAGAGCTGCTCCATCTTGGAGCGCGTGAGTTTCTTCTGGATGTGTTTCGGCCCGCTGGCGTCCGCCGTAATAAACGGCAGATTGATTTCGTATTCCTGCGTCGATGAAAGCGCGATCTTGGCTTTCTCAGCTTCCTCCTTGATCCGTTGAACCGCGTCCGGCTGCTTGCTTAGATCGATGCCCGAATCCTTTTTGAACTCGTTGATGATCCAATCCATGATGCGCGCGTCCCAGTCGTCGCCGCCAAGGTGGGTATCACCGTTCGTCGCTTTTACTTCGAAAACGCCGTCGCCAATCTCGAGGACCGAAATGTCGAACGTGCCGCCGCCCAAATCGTAAACTGCGATCTTCTCGTCTTTTTTCTTATCCAATCCGTAAGCGAGCGATGCCGCGGTCGGTTCGTTGATGATGCGCAATACTTCCATGCCCGCGATCTTGCCAGCGTCTTTGGTGGCGTTGCGTTGTGAGTCGTTGAAATATGCCGGCACAGTGATGACGGCCTGCGTGATTTTTTCGCCGAGCTTCGCTTCCGCATCGGCCTTTAACTTCGACAAAATCATCGCGGAGATTTCCGGCGGCGAAAATGTCTTGCGCTGGCCGTTGATCTCGACCTGGACGTGCGCGTCGCCGTTGGCTGCCTTCACGACCTTGTAAGGGACGCGCCTAATTTCCTCCTGGACTTCATCGTATTTGCGGCCCATGAACCGCTTGATCGAGAAGACCGTGTTCTGCGGGTTCGTCACCGCCTGGCGTTTGGCGGCCTGACCGACAAGACGCTCGCCACTTTTCGTAAACGCAACCACTGAAGGCGTAGTGCGCGCGCCTTCGCTGTTTTCCAACACTACCGGGTCGCCACCCTCCATCACGGCCATGCAGGAGTTCGTGGTTCCCAAATCGATTCCTAAAACTTTTGCCATAAATTGAAAATTTCCTTTCTAGTGAAGGCTGCCGCCGAGTGCAGAACCCGCATCGGCAGACTAACCCAAATGGAATCTGAGCAAGGGTCGGACCAATCCTGACCGTTCGGCGTAAACTACTGTTTACGAGAAGCTAAAGCGAATTGCCGTGTTGACGCGGATAGCTAAGCCGAGACAGTTCGGCTCGCTTTCGAGCTCCGTCAAAACAACGATCGCGTCAACGCGGCACTGTTCTGAGCATCTTTGAAACTCCGAAATTAGAATCACATTTCGCGAACTGCGTTTCGCACTCACAACTATTCGAAAACGATTCAAGCATCACGCCCTTGGCAGTCAGAAATTCGCAGCAATAAGAAATTCTGTTTCGCGAATCCGCGCGCCACGATAAAATTTCCTCGTGCGACAATATCACGATCTGCTCCGGCTCGTGCTTGAGAACGGTCGTGACCGCACCGATCGCACAGGCACAGGAACATTATCGGTGTTTGGTGCACAGACGCGATTCGATTTGCGCGCCGACGGGCCGGGGTTCCCGCTGCTGACAACGAAAAAATTGCACATCAAATCGATCATCTATGAGCTGCTTTGGTTTTTGCGCGGTGACACCAACATTCGCTACTTGAACGAGCACGGCGTCACGATCTGGGATGAATGGGCTGACGAAAATGGCGAACTTGGTCGCGTTTATGGTGCGCAATGGCGGGATTGGCGAGGCGCAGACGGCGTGCGCGTGGATCAAATAGATAACCTGATTGCGCATATCAAATCCAACCCGCAGAGCCGGCGCCTTATCGTGAGCGCGTGGAACCCGGCTGAGATCGGAAAAATGGCGCTGCCACCCTGTCACCTGCTGTTTCAGTTTTACGTGCAGAACGGCGAGTTAAGCTGCCAGTTATATCAGCGCAGCGCCGACCTGTTTCTCGGTGTGCCGTTCAACATCGCTTCGTATTCGCTGCTCACAATGATGGTGGCGCAAGTCGTGGATCTTGCGCCGGGCGATTTCGTTCACACGTTCGGCGATCTGCATCTTTACAAAAACCATCTCGACCAGGCGCGCGAGCAACTCTCCCGCGAATGCCGGCAATTACCCCGGTTGAAACTGAATCCGACCGTTAAAAACATCCACGACTTCAAATTCGAAGATTTCGAACTCGTCGGGTACGAGCCACATCCATCGATCAAGGCGCCAATTGCAGTGTAGGCTTGCGACTTTGGCGCGGCGCGCGGGTTTAAAAGCAGTGTGAGGGTGGTCTTAGGGCTAACGCTAT
This sequence comes from Verrucomicrobiota bacterium, assembly GCA_046726875.1. Lineage (GTDB taxonomy): Bacteria > Verrucomicrobiota > Verrucomicrobiia > Chthoniobacterales > UBA10450 > Udaeobacter. The sequence continues at coordinate 4,716 of JBKPBJ010000022.1, read as the reverse complement.
TCTTCTGCGGAGCCGTGTTGTTGCGCGCGGAAACTTCCGTGGAGATCGATTTGCAGGAACAGAGGGCGTACCTCCTGCAAAATGGCCGTCCAGTTCTCGCGTCGCCCATCTCGAGTGGACGCTACGGCCACCTGACCAGGACGGGCTCGTTCACGGTCTTGGACAAGGAGCGCAGTCATTACTCGAGCATGTATGGGAAGATTGTTGATGCGAGCAGGAACACCGTCGTGGTGGACGCGGATGCTGATATGCAGGTCCCGCGTGGCGGAAAGTTTATCCCAGCGCCAATGCATTATTTTATGCGATTCAACGGCGCCGACGGAATGCATGCCGGATATTTACCGGGTTATCCTGCTTCGCACGGCTGCGTCCGCATGCCAGAGCAATACGCCGTTGCGTTTTTTAATGCCGTGCAGGTCGGGACTCCCGTCACTGTGTTCGGGAGGACGCCAGTCAATCGCTACTACTCAGGTCAACCGCAACCGGGTTTTCCGCGGCGTCCACGTTTCGGCCCCTTGATGGGTCCGCGCTTTCCGCCTCCGCCTCCTGCATTGTGGTGGCGCTGAGTCAGAACTCGCCGAACCCTCACCTGCCACCTCTCCATTGCAAAGGGCGAGGCGACACTATTGCATTGCAACCATGTGCCCTCCGTGTGGCGCCTGACGCGGCTCAGTGACTCGCCGTGATCGTTCGGCGGACTGGAGACCGCCGCTCCTTGAGCGCAGCTGTTCTGCTTTATTAGTGATTCGTGCTGGCTGTCTTCGGTCCGTTCGAAAGCTGGACGAGATCAGCCAGGATGTTAAGCGTCTCGTCGCGCTCGGGATCGATCAGGGGATCCTTGCTGTCGCCGTCGCTCGGAGCGCCGTCACTAAAATCGGAGTCGGCATCCGCAGCCGCATCCGAATCGACTTTCGGAACGACGCCGTTCTTTTTCGCTTCGGCCAGTTTCCCAGGATACATGACCAATTGCAGATTCGGTTTATCGACTGTGTCGAGCGTCACGCGATAGATGCGGGGTTCTTCCTGGTTTCGCGCGAGGCGCTCTTTCGAGCGCGTTTCCTTGCGAAGTTTATCGTCAGCAAGCTCTGTCTTTCGCACATCTTCGTTCAGCGAGATGCGGTTTTCATCGATCTTGTGACGCAAACGATCCATGTCCTCCATGACGTAGTGAAAGTCTGGATCGCCCTTCACGCGCTCTTCGGAACGTCGCCGGAGTTGGTCAATAAAAAGGGAATGGCTATCGGACCATTTCGTGTATTTCGCCTTGGCGACTTCGTCATATGGCAGCGCATTTTTCAGCGCTCCTTCGCCGAATTCAGGAAGATCGCTCAAACTCGGCAGGACAATGTCGGATGCGACACCGTGCAGCTGGGTAGAGCCGCCCGCGACGCGATAAAATTTTTGGATGGTTAACTTTAACGCGCCGTCTTCCTCAGAATGACTGCCCAGCAGGGAGGCGAACCGGCCGATCGGAAGGATGGTCTGCACCGTGCCTTTGCCGAATGTGTTCTTATCGCCGACGATCACCGCGCGACCATAATCCTGGAGCGCAGCTGCGAAAATTTCGCTGGCCGACGCACTCTGTCGGCTGGTCAGAACAACCATTGGCCCAGAGTAAGCGATCCCCGAATCCGGATCGGACGAAATCCTGGTGGTTCCATTGTAATCCTTCGTCTGCACAATCGGACCGGATTTCAAGAACAAGCCCGTGAGCGAAAGAGCTTCTTCCAGCGAACCGCCACCGTTTTTGCGCAGATCGACAACGAGGCCGGTGATGTTCTCTTTCTTAAGCCGCTTGAGCAATGCCAGCACGTCGCGCGTCGTGCTCTTCTGGTGCCTGTCCATGTCGGCGTAGAAAGAGGGCAGCGTGAGCCAGCCGAGTTTTATCGGCTCGCCGTTCTCATCTTTCCTGATGACGATGTCGGCGCGTGCTTCCTGATCTTTCAACTTAATTTCATCACGCACCAACTCGACATTCTTCCGGCGTGACGGATCGGTAGCGTCGGAGGGAATCACGAGCAAGCGGACGCGCGTGCCTTTCTTTCCGCGGATCATTTCGACAACTTTGTCGAGGCGCATCTCGCGAACATCGACATAATCCGCCTGGCCCTGTGCCACGGCAGTAACCCGATCGCCGACCTTGAGTCTCCCATCAACCTGCGCAGGTCCTCCCGGCACCAGGCTGTCGATCTTCGCATAGCCATCTTCAGAGCGAAGCAGGGCACCGATGCCTACAAGCGAGAGGCCCATGTTGATACTGAAATTTTTCATGTCGGCCTTGCTCAGGTATTCCGAGTGCGGGTCGTAAGCCTGGGCGAGCGCGTCGAGATAAAGTTTCATCTGCTCGTCTTTATCCTGCTCGTGAACGTTGCGGGCCAGACGGTCGTAGCGGCGAGAAACGAGTTGCGGCGCGGGCTCGATCGGGTGCTCACTCAGATGCTCCTGGAGCAGTTCGTTTGTGATCCGGCCGCGCCAGAGTTGGTCGGCTTCAGCCTCATTTTTCGGCCATGGCGATTTTTGACGGCTCAATTCGACTGTCGCAGTGCTTTTAAAGTCGATGGGCTGTTTCAACAGCTCCTTTATTTTCGCCACGCGTTCATCAACGCGCTTCGTGTATAACGCGTAAATCTCGTAGGCCGGCTTGAGCGTTCCCATAAGAACGTCACCGGCCATGGCGTTGCCATACTTCGAAGTGACGGCGGCAACGTCTTCCTGCGTAAAAAAGAGATGGCTGAAGTCGAGCATTTCCAGATAAGTCTGCAGGAATTTTTTCGAAACCTCCTCGCTGAGCTTTTGCCGGGTATAATGGCCTTCTTCCAGCAGTCGGCCGACGGACATCGCCACCGTTTCTCGCGAACTCGCTGGTGACGGTGGAGCCGCGAGTGCGGCGGTAAAAAGGATGGCGCAAAGGGCCAGTGATCGTCGCAAAGATGATCTCATTGATTAAAAAGTGATTTAAGACATTCGCAGAATTCGGTTCGCAGCGCAAGACGACGAGACAAAATCGGCATTGTTGGGTAGAAATAGACAATCGACGGAGCTGAACATTCAAAAAGTTCGTTACGATGGCATCTGCGACTTACAAAGCCTTTTGCGGCGGCATTTTTGAAACGAACTGCTACCTGTTCGAAACGCCCGGGGGTTGGATCCTGTTCGACGCACCTGAAGGTGCGCGCGAATGGGTCCGCTCGCTCAATATCCATCCCAAACTGTTGCTGTTGACACACGGGCACGTCGATCACGTCCAAGACGTTGCTAGGGTTAAACGCCAGTTCCACTCTCAAATCGGATGTCACCCGCTCACCGCGCCCATGATTTCTGATGCCGATTTCTTTCGCAACTTCGGGTTCGCGCTGGAAATCGAGCCGGTCGAACCGGATTTTCTCATCGAAGAAACGCGAAACCGAAATTTTCTCGGCACCGACTTCCAAGTTCTGGAAGTGCCTGGCCATTGCCCCGGCAGTCTCTGTTTCTTTTCGCGCAAGGACCGGTTGCTCATTGGCGGCGACGTTCTTTTCGCCGGCAGCATCGGCCGCGGAGATTTGCCCGGCGGGGATATCGATCTGCTAATCGCTGGAATCAGGGAGAAATTATTTCCGCTTGGCGATGATGTGACTGTGCTCTCCGGTCATGGTGGGCCGACAACGATCGGTCGGGAACGCCTAACAAATCCGTTTCTGCGATAAGCTCAATTCCGACCTGTAGCCGTCGCCCTATGGGCGACGCTGCATTAGTTTGTAAGGTCAGCACCGCGCTTCGCACGGCGAAGCCGCTACAGGCAGGAAATCACCACGGAATCTCTTTGCGATCACGCAGGAACTTACCGGTGACATCCTGCAGCGCTTCGCTGGCGAGCCACACAATCGTGTCCGCGCCTTCCTCCACTGAACGGCTCGCGTTTTCGCCGCCCATTTCTGTGCGCACCCAACCAGGGCACACCGAATTGACGGCGAATTTTGGCAGCGCCGCTGCGAGCTGCACTGTCACGCCATTCAGCGCAGTCTTCGAAATGCAGTATGCCGGCGCCCAACCGTCGGCGCCGCCGGTCAATTGACCGCCGCCGCTCGAGACATTGATTACGCGCGGCGCTTTGCTTTTCCGGAGCAACGACGCGAACGCGCGTGTTACGCGCAGCGCGCCGAGCGTATTTGTTTCCAGCGTCTTTCGTAACAGGTCATCGCTGATTTCCAAAATTGCATCGTCTCCGTCGACAATGATCCCTGCGTTGTTCACGAGCACATCGAGATGATCCTCGACGTTCGAGAATTCACGCGCCGCGGTTGTGACGCTATCATTGTCGGCAACGTTTATTTTCAAAAATGTCGCCTTGCCGCATTGCTTTGCGATCTCCTCCGCCGCTTTGCGACCAGCCTTTGCATTCCGCGCACCTACAAACACGTGAAATCCTTTCGCCGCGAGCTGTCGCGCCACTTCGTGGCCAATGCCTTTATTGGCTCCAGTAATCAAGACCGTTTTCATGTGCGAATTTGATTCGCGTTATTCATCTTTCCCGGTTTGCAAAAAGTCCTTGAGCAACGGCTGCGGATTCGATGGCAGTTCTTCTACGTCGCGTAGTTTCTTTGTGATCGCGCGCGAGCGAACGTCGACGTCTTCCATTTTACGCGATGCTTGATCGATCTTCTCTTTTACCGCCGATAAAGATTCCCCGAATTTGCCGAACTCAGTCTTCACTGCTGCGAGCAGGTTCCACACTTC